>NZ_MUYZ01000021.1:0-45481 GCF_003013775.1 Micromonospora sp. MH33 | reverse complement strand
TGGGGCCGAGCGTGGGCAGGCCGGCGATGCGCCAGGCGGCGAAGCCGCCCGCCACGTCGGTGGCCCGGTGCAGGCCGAGGTCCTGGAGTGCGGCGGCGGCCAGCGAGGACGTGTAGCCCTCCTGGCAGAGGACGATCACCGGCACGTCGTAGTCGACGGCCTGCGGCAGCCGCGCCGCGCAGCGCGGGTCGAAGCGCCACTCCAGGACGTTGCGCTCGACGGCGAGGGCACCCGGGACGGTGCCGTGCGCGGCGCGTTGGCCGGCCGGCCGGATGTCCACCAGCAGCGCCCCGCCCCGGACCGCCAGGTGGGCCCGCTCGGGGTCGAGCCGGCGCAACCGGGCGCGGGCGGCGGCGAGGATCTCGTCGATGCTCCGCGAGCCGGGTGGCGGGACCGGACAGCTCTCGGTGCGGGTGGGGGGCTGCGCCATCGTGGCGTCCTTCCGTGCGGCGGGTCTCGGGGACAGGGGTGCGGGCCGGTTCACCAGGCGAGGCCGGCCTCGGCCACCTCGGCGACCAGGAGCTGCCCGGCGACGAGGCGGTAGCGGGTCATCCGGCGCAGCGCGGGCCGGTAGGCGTGCACGCTGACCGCCGGCTGGTCGGTCCGGTTGGTGACCACGTGGACGTGCCGGGGGCCGAAGCGCCGGCCGGCGCCGGCGGTGAGCCGGTGGGGGCGCAACCGGCCGCCGCCGACGGTCTCCTCGACGAGGGTGCCGGCGACGACCAGGAACGCGCCCGAGGAGCCGCCGTGGTCGTGCAGGTCGGTGCCCTGCCCGGGGAGCCAGCTCAGCGCCCACACCTCGTGCTCGTCGTCGGCGGCGAGCCGCGCGTACCACCGCTCGGCGCGGTCGAAGCGCAGCGGCACGGGCCAGCGGGCCGGGTCGGCCCAGCGGGCGGCGACGGCGAGCAGGTCGGACGGGTCGGAGCTGGTCATCGGCGGGGCGTCCTCACGGTACGGGCGGCGCATGCCCCTCACTATAGGCTTTAAACCCTATAGGTTTAGTAGGTAATATCGAATGCTGGGACGGTCCGGTCCGCGGGCCGGGCGGTCAACGCAGGACGGGCGGGTCCACCCGGTAGCCGGGGACCGACGGCCAGCGCACGGTGAGCACCACCGACTCGCGCTCGGCGTACCAGGAGTGGTCGACGCCCCGGCCCCAGACCACGTAGTCGCCGGGGGCGCGCAGCACCACGGTGCGGTCCGGCAGCTCGATCCGGAACGCGCCGCTGATCAGCACCAGCAGGGCGGTACGCCGCTCGCCGGTGGCCCACCGCGAGCGGGTCTCCCCCGCCGGGTGCACGCCCCACTTCACCTCGACCTCGGTGCTGTGCCGGACATCGCCGAGCGGCTTGAAGTGGCCCAGCAGCCAGCCCGCGTCGGTCGCCCCGTCCACCGCCGCGTTGCCGACGTACACCCGATCGTCCATCCACGCCCCCTGTGCCGGCTCGGCAAGCTACCAGGCGGTACCGGCGAGGCGCCCACTAGCCTGGACGGATGCCCGACGAACTCGACGCCGAGACGCTCGCCTTCGCCCACCGGATGTTCGACCTGGCCCGCGCCGGGACGACCGACGAGCTGGCGGCGAACGTGGACGCGGGGCTGCCGGTCAACCTGACCAACGACAAGGGCGACACGCTGCTCATCCTGGCCGCGTACCACGCCCACCCGGAGACCGTGGGCGCGCTGCTCGCCCGCGGCGCCGACCCCGCCCGGACCAACGACCGGGGTCAGACCGCGCTCGCCGCGGCGGTGTTCCGCCGCAACGCCGAGGCGGTCCGGGCGCTGCTCGACGCCGGCGCCGACCCCGAGTACGGCGACCCGTCGGCCGTCGAGACCGCCCGTTTCTTCGACCTTCCCGAGATGCTCGCCCTCCTCGGCCGGAGCTGACCGGCCCGGGCGAGGTGCCGGCGCGCCCGACGCGGCCGGCGGCGAGGCGGTATACAGGTGCGGTGGAGGATCCCGTACCCGAGCAGATGCGCGCGGCGGCCGGCGCGCTGCTGGCGGCGCTCGACGAGCCGGCCCGGCAGCGGGCCCGGCACGACTTCGACGACGAGCCGGCCCGCCGGTGGCTGGAGTACCGGCCCCGGCCCCGGCCCGGCGCCAGCCTCGCCGACCTCGACGTCACCGCCCGCAAGGCCGCCCACCGGCTGCTCGCCACCGCGCTCAGCCCCGCCGCGTACGCCCAGGCCATGGCCGTGGTGGCGCTGGAGGAGGTGCTCGACCGGGCGGAGGACTGGCGGCGCGGCCGGCACAGCGGCGACTACTGGGTGGCCGTCTTCGGCGACCCGGCGCGCGACGACCGGTGGGCGTGGCGGTTCGAGGGACACCACCTGTCGGTGAGCATGACCGTGGTCGACGACCAGGTCTCCCCCGCCCCGATCTTCCTCGGCGCCAACCCGGCCACCGTCCGGCACGCCGGCCGGCCGGTCTCCCGACCGCTCGGGCCGGAGGAGGACCTGGCCCGGGAGCTGCTCGACGCGCTCGGTCCGGCGGGACGGGCCGCCGCGGTCGTCGCCGACGAGGCGCCGGGCGACATCATCAGCGCCACAAGGCCCGGCGCACCCGGGCGGCTCGACCCGCTCGGCGTGCCCCGGGACCGGCTCACCCCGACCGGCCGGGCGCTGCTCGACCAGCTCGTCGCGCTCTACCTGGACCGGCTCCCGCCGGAGCTGGCCGCCCGGGAGGCGGGCCGGCTGGCGGGCGGCGAGCTGCACTTCGCCTGGGCCGGCCCGGTCGGGCCGGGGCAGCGGCACTACTACCGGATCCAGGGCGACGACCTGCTGATCGAGTACGACAACACCACCGAGGACGGCAACCACGCGCACACCGTGCTGCGCCGCCCGGCCAGCGACTTCGGCGCCGACGTGCTGGCCGCCCACCACGCCGCCGCGCACTGACGCCGGCCGGTCAGGGGCGCCGGGCCTCGATGAGGAAGCGGCGGGCGTGCGCCACGAACGGGCCCTCGGCGCGGATCCGCTCGTGCAGGCGGCGCAGCTCGGCCCGATAGCGGTCCACGGTGAAGCCGGGCACGGTCCAGACCACCTTGCGCAGGAACCAGACCACCGCGCCGACGTCATGGAAGACGGTCCGCAGGGTGGCCGTGCGCAGGTCCACCACGGTCAGCCCGGCGGCCTCGGCGGCGGCGACCGCCTGCTCCGGGTGGCGGCTGGCCGGCGGCGGCAGCGGCCCGAGGATCGCCTCGCTCAGCTCGCGGACGGTGCCGGCACCGATCTGCTGGGACAGGTAACCGCCGCCGGGGCGCAGCACCCGGGCGATCTCGTCCCACCAGGTCTGCACCGGGTGCCGGCTGACCACCAGGTCGAACGAGGCGTCACGGAACGGCAGCGGCGGCCGGTCGGCCACCTGGACCACGGCCGCCCCGATCCGGCCCAACGTCCGCCTTGCCACCGGCACGTTCGGCGGCCACGCCTCGGTGGCGACCAGCAGCGGCGGCGGGACGGGGACCTCGGCCAGCACCTCTCCCCCGCCGGTGTCGATGTCCAGTGCGGCGCGGACGGTGGCCATCCGGGCGCCCACCAGGCGGGCGTAGCCCCAGGGCGGGCGCTCCTCGGTGGCCCGCCCGGCCAGCCAGGCGAAGTCCCAGCCCTCGACCGGCGCCGCCGCGCCCTCGGCGATCAACTCGTCGGCGTTCCGCACCGTGCTCATCGGCAGAGCCTGGCGGCCGGGGGCGGCGGGCGGCAAGGCGTTTTCAGGCCTTCGGGCGGATGATCTCCACGGTGGCGCCGGGGATGTCGCGGAGCGCCTCGAAGCCGGTCGGGTCGGCGGCCCGGCCCCGATCGAACTGGCGCATCAGCCGGGCGCCCAGCCGCACCCCCACCGAGCCCACTGCCAGCGCGAGCAGCTCGGTGGCCACCTCGACGCCGGTCGCGCCGCGCTGCGGCGCCTGCGCCCGGATCAGGCAGGTGAGCAGGAACAGCGCCGCCATCGCGGCGTTGACCAGGTTGAACGTGATCGCGGTCCGGCGGGTCTGGTCGGCCCGCACGTCCCACAGGTCGACCATGCCGGCGACCGCTGTGAGCCCGGCGGCGACCAGGGCGGCGACCGCCGTCCAGTAGCCCACCTCGCCGAGGAAGGCCGGACCGCCGGCGACGTCGGCCAGGTCGAAGACCGCGGCGCTGACGAAGAGTCCGAACGGGAACGTCACCAGCATCGGTTGGATCGGATGGCCCTGCACCCGCAGCCGGCTCTCCATCGGTTCCTCCCCAGGTCGGATCAGCTCACCAGTCCAGGGTGCTACCCGAGGCCCACCGGGGCGAAACGAATGTCGCTCAGTTGTCCCGGGGCCGGGAGACGGTGAGCACGAGCCGCTCGGCCACCTCGCGCAGCGGTATGTCCAACGAGGAGGCGGCGCTGCGGAGCACGTCCAACGCCTCCGGGGCGGGGCAGCCGCGCTGCGTCATGATCACTCCGACGGCCTGCCCGAGGACCCCCTCCGCCAGCAACGCGGTGTCGAGCTGGTCGGCCCGGGCGGCCTGCCGCTCCCGGTCCCGGGCGGCGGCCAGCAACAGCCCGGCGTGCTCGGCGAGCAGCATGGCGGTGAGCTGGTGCCGGGGGGTGAGCGCGCCGGCCGACTCGGCGTAGAGGTTGATCGCGCCGATGACCTGCTCGTCCACGTCCACCGGCGCGGAGATCACCCCGTGCAGGCCGAGCCCGCGGGCCCGCTCCGTCCAGGCCGGCCAGGGTGACGTCGCGGCCAGGTCGGCAGCGGTGACCATCTCGCGGCGCCGGATCGCGGTCATGGCCGGTGTGTCCGGGCCGTGCCGCAGGTCGTCCAGCTCCGCCCGCGCCGGGTCGGAGGCGGCCACCCCGGCGGGCTCACCGGCGCGCAGCGCCGTGAAACCGCAGCAGTCCACCCCCGGTACGGCGTCCCGGGCGATCCGGACCAGCCGGTCCAGCGCCTCGTCGAAGCCGGCGACCGCGATCAGGCCGGCGGTCAGCTCCCGCAGCAGCGCGGCGGTCTCCAGCACCCCGAGCGTGTCGATCATGGGCTCCCGCGTGTCGAGGTTCACCGGGCCACGGCCTCCGCCACCCCCGCGACCGTCCACGCGGTGTCCCCGTCCGGCGCCGTTGCCTGTCCCATGTCCACTCTTCTCCCTGACTCGAAGCCCCGCCCTACTACCCTCCCAAACCAGGAACGAAACCGCGCAAAGGGGTCCCTTCCGGCGCGGTACGCACCGGACGGGACCCCTCGCGGACGGTCAGCGGGAGCCGGAGATGAGCCGCCGCCCCACCGAGGCGATCAGCCGGTCCAGCTCGGAGCCGAACGGGTTGTCGTGCACCAGGTAGGTCCAGGTGGCGGTCGGCCGCACCAGCTTGGCGGAGTCCGGCTCCCACCCGTCGTCGAACTCGGTCTCCTCGAAGGTGGCGATCGTCCGCGTCTCGATCTCCGGAATCAGCTCGTTGAACGCCGGCACCGCGCTGCGGTGGAACTCGTCCAGCGGGTCGAGCCGGCCCAGCGCCCGCAGGTGCACGCCCTCGCGCACCTCGGAGAGCTCGGCCAGATGGTCGGCCCAGAGCCGGTCCAGGTGGTAGAGGGCGATCGTGCGGGCCACCTCGGCGAGCAGGTCCTCGTCCATCTCGCCGGCCTTCTCCGGCACCCGCTCCAGCAGCATCAGCGCGGCGATGTCGCTGGTGAGCAGCCGCTCCCGGCGCTCGGCGAGCGCCTTGCGCTGCTGCTCGATCACCTGGCTGTAGCGCCAGGTGTTGCGGTGGATCTCGTGGTTGACGCCCTCCGCGACCCGCTGGGCGTGCTCCACCGCGTAGTCGACCTGCGGGTCGGTGACCAGGCCGTCGGCGTTCATCCGGGGCGACGGCGGGACGGTGTCGCCGGCGTGCCGGACGACCAGGTCGTCCTCCAGGCTGACGAGGAAGACCGAGCCACCCGGGTCGCCCTGCCGGCCGGCCCGGCCGCGCAGCTGGTCGTCGACCCGGCGGCTGTCGTGGCGGCCGCTGCCGATCACGTAGAGGCCGCCCAGCTCGGCGACCCGCTCCCGGTCGGCCTGGTCGCTGCCGCCGAGCCGGATGTCGACGCCCCGGCCGGCCATCTGGGTGGAGACGGTCACCGCGCCGTACGCGCCGGCCTCGGCGATGATCCCCGCCTCCTCGTCGTCGTTCTTGGCGTTGAGGACGACGCAGGGCACCCCGGCGGCGTGCAGGCCGGCCGCGAGACCCTCGGACTCCTTGACGTCGAGGGTGCCGACCAGCACCGGGCGGCCGGCCTCGTGGCAGCGCCTGATCTCGTCGATCAGCGCCTCCTCCTTCTCGGCCCGGGTGGCGTAGATCCGGTCCGGCTCGTCCTCCCGGATGCACGGGGTGTTCGGCGGGATCACCGCCACCTCGAGGCCGAAGAACTCGCGGAGCTGGTCGCCGACGAGGACCGCGGTCGCGGTCATCCCGCAGACCGTGGGGTAGAGCGCGATGTAGGCCTGCACGGTGATGGTGCCGAGCACCTCGCCCTCGGCGGTGGCGTCCAGGCCCTCCTTGGCCTCGACCGCCGCCTGGAGCCCGTCCGGCCAGCGGCGGCGCTGGGCCACCCGGCCGCGCATCTCGTCGATCAGCTCGACCGAGGAGTCCCGGACGATGTAGTCGACGTCGCGGTGCAGCAGGGCGTGCGCGTGCAGCGCCACGTTGACCGCGGAGAGCTGCGCGACGTGCTCCTCGTCGTAGAGGTCGATGCCGCCGAGCTTGGCCTCGACGGTGGCCAGGCCGGCCGAGGTGAAGGCGACGCTGCGGCCGTCCTCGGCGATCGTGTAGTGCCGGCCCTTGCGCAGGCCCCGGACCAGCGCGGCGGCGGCGTGCACCGGGTCCTGCTCGCCGGGGACCGCGCCGGCCAGGACCATCGGCACCCGGGCCTCGTCGATGAGGATGGAGTCGGCCTCGTCGACGACCGCGGTCTTCAGCGTCGGCTGGACCCGGTCGGCCAGGTCGGTGACGAGCTGGTCGCGGAGGAAGTCGAAGCCGGCCTCGCTGACCGACACGTAGGTGACGTCGCAGGCGTAGGCGGCACGCCGCTCCTCGGGGGTGGACGCCTCGTTGACCCAACCGACGTTGAGCCCGAGCAGGGTGTAGACCGGGCCCATCCACTCGGCGTCGCGGCGGGCCAGGTAGTCGTTGACGGTGAGCACGTGCACCGGGCCGTTGCCCATCCGGACGTGCCCGTACGCGGCGATGGTCGCGGTGAGCGTCTTGCCCTCACCGGTGGCCATCTCGGCGACCTTGCCGGAGAGCAGCGCCATGGCGCCGAGCAGCTGGACGTCGTACGGCCGCTGGTCGAGGCTGCGGCGGGCCGCCTCGCGGCCGATCGCACAGATCTCCTCGTAGCCCGCGGCCTGCCCGGCCGCCTCGGTCAGCTCCGCGTCGGAGAGCTTCTCCAGCTCCGCCTCGCGGGCCTCGATCGCCGGCAGCAGCTTCTCCAGCGGGGCCAGGTCGACCGTCGTCCCCGGGCGCTCGAGGAACCGCCGGAACCTGCTCTTCAGACGTTGCGACACACCCATGAGCGGCAACGGTACGCGAACCGGAGCCGATTGTGACCCCCGCCCGGCGCGGGCGCCGGGCCGTGTCCGGATTGCGACGCGTTTCCGCAGGTCAGGGCGCTTTTCCTGATCATCCGACGAGGAGCTGGTGGGTGGCCAGCTCGCGGTAGAGCGGGTTGGTCGAGGTCAGCTCGTCGTGCGTGCCGACGGCGACCACCCGGCCGCCGTCCAGCACCACGATCTGGTCGGCGTCCACCACGGTGGAGAGGCGGTGGGCCACGATCAACAGGGTGCGGCGCACCGCGACGGCGTCGATGGCCCGGCGCAGCGCGGCCTCGTTGCGGGCGTCGAGGTTGCTGGTCGGCTCGTCGAGCAGCAGCACCGGCGGCCCGGCCAGCAGCGCCCGGGCGATGGCCAGCCGCTGCCGCTCGCCGCCGGAGAGCAGCACGCCGCCCTCCCCGACCTGCACGTCCAGCCCGTCGGCCGTCCGTTCGGCCAGGTGCCCGAGGTTGACCTCGTCGAGCACGGCGCGCAGCCGGTCGTCGGTGGCCTCCGGCGCGGTGATCAGCAGGTTGTCCCGGAGCGTGCCGGCGAGCACCGGCGCCTCCTGCTCCACGTAGCCGAGCCGGGCCCGCAGCGCGTCCCGGGGCAGGTCGCGCACGTCCACCCCGTCCAGGCGCAACGCGCCGCCGGTCACCTCGTAGAAGCGCTCGACCAGGGCGAGCAGGGTGGACTTGCCGGCGCCCGACGGGCCGACCAGGGCGGTACGGGTGCCGGCCGGCACCGTGAAGGTCACCTCGTGCAGCACCGGGGGGCCACCCGGGTAGCCGAAGTCGACCCGGTCGAACTCCACCGCCGCCGGCCCGGTCGCGCCGGGCCGGCCGGTCACCGGGGCCGGCCGGTCGTCCGCCCCCTCCCCCGGCACGGCGAGGATCTCCTCGATCCGGGCCAGCGCGCCGAGCCCGCTCTGCAGCTGGGTGTACGCGTGCACCGCCTGCCCCAGCGGCAGCACCAGGAAGAACAGGAACATCACGAAGGCCACCAGGTCGCCCACGCTGATCGCCCCGGCCGCCACCCGGGCCCCGCCCACGGCCAGCACCAGCAGGAACGCGCCCTGGACGGTGACCGTGCTGGCCGGCCCGACCACCGCCTGCGCCCGGGCCACCCGCAGCCCGGCCGCGTACGCCTCGGTCGCGCTCCGCGTCACGGTGGCCGTCTCCCGCCGCTCGGCGCGGCTGGCCCGGATGGTCCGGGCCGCCGAGATGGCCCGCTCGACGGCGGAGGTCATCTCGCCGACCCGTTCCTGGGCCTGGCGGGCCAGCCCGCGCACCCGCCGGGCGACGGTGAGGGCGAAGCCGACGCCGACCGCGACGGCGGCCAGGGTCACCCCGAACAGCAGCGGGTCCAGCAGCAGCATGGCGGTGCCGGCGCCGAGCACCATGACCGCCCCGGTGACGGTCTCGAACAGGCCGGAGGTGACCACCGCCCGCAGCAGCGTGGTGTCGGCGCCGACCCGGGACAGCAGGTCGCCGGTGCGGCGCCGGTCGTACTCGGCGATGGGCAGCCGCAGCACGTGCCCGGCGAGCCGCCGTCGGGTGCCCAGCACGAGGCCCTCGGCGGTGCGCTGGAGGAGGTAGTCGCGGAGCCCGCCGAGCAGCGCGCCGACCACCACGAGCGCCACCAGGGCGACGACCAACCCGGCGGCCGGGCGGCCGGCGGTGATCCGATCCAGCACGCCCCGGGTGAGCAGGGGCTGGCCCAGCGCCGCCCCGGCGCCGGTGAACGACAGCGCGCCCACCGCGACGAGGGTGCCGCGGTGGGCGCGCAGGTACGGCAGCAGGGCGGCGAGCCCGGGCGGGCTCCCGGCGTCGGTGGTCATGGCAGCACGGTAACCGGGCCGGCCCAGGCTCAGCCGGTGAGCACCACCTGAAGCTCGGAGCGGCGCCGCTGCGCCAGGCCGGTGAGCAGCGCCGGCGCCTCCTCCAGCGGTGCCACCGCGGAGACGAGGTGCTTGCGGATCAGGTCGCCGTACTGGCGCAGCAGCTCGATGGTCTCCGCGGAGAGCCGCTCCCGGTCCCACGTCGGGGCCAGCCCCCGCGGCACCCGGCCGATCTGGGCGCAGCGCAGCGACAGCCCGTTGTGGTGGAACTCCTCGCCGAGCCGGACCGCGTCCGCGCCGGCCTGGTAGAACGCCAGGTCGATCACGGTGCCCTGGGGGCGCAGCAGGCGCAGCGCGAGCTGGAGCGCCCAGTCCTGGCCCCGGCACTGGAAGACCACGTCCGCGCCCCGGTCGCCGGCGGCGTGGTTCCACCGGGTCTTCAGGACCACGGCCGGGTCGTCCGCGTCCGGGTCGAGGGTCTCCAGGCCGAGCGCCTCCGCCACCTCGCGCCGGGCCGGGGTGGGGTCGAGGACCACCACGGAGGCGGCACCGTGCCGCCGCGCGAACAGCGCGGTGAGCAGCGCGACCACCCCGCTGCCGACCACCGCGACCCGCCGGCCGCGTACCCCGTCGCCGAGCGAGCGGACGTCGGTGCCGCACAGGTCCGCGGCGGCGTGCAGCAGGCCGTTGGCGCAGATCGGCCCCATGTGCGCGACGTAGACGCCGAGCAGCGGGTCGAGGTCGTCGGGCAGCGGCACGAACCGCTCGGCGACCGGGTCGGCGACGTACCCGCTGCGGTGGCCGTACGTCATGGCGCCGACCGTGCCCACGGCGACGGCCGGGGTACGGCTCTCCACCACCCGGCCGACCTGCATGTAGCCGAGCCGGGTGACCGGGTACGGCGTGCTGGCCCCACCCGGCTGGAAGAGCCCGAGGTCGGCGTTCCAGGTGACGTGGAGATAGGGGTTGGTGCCCTTGACGTAGCTCAGCTCGGTGCCCGCGGACACCCCGCTGTAGAGGGTCTCCACCCGGAAGGTGCCCTCGCGCAGCTCCGCCGCGTCCTGCTCGACCAGCTCGACCCGGCCCGGTCCGCTGACCACCACCACCCGCTCACGCATCGACGGTCACCCCCGTCGGCTCGGGCGGCGTCGCGTCGGCGACCGCGGCGGTCAGCCGCGCGGCCGGCCCGGTGGGCAGCGCCACCGCCCGCCCGGTACGCGCCGACTCGGCCACCGCGAGGGCCAGCCGCTGGGTGCGCAGCGCCTCGGCGTACGGGACCCGGACGTCGTCGCCGACCCCCCGGACCGCGTCGACGAAGGCCCGGTCGACGGCGACCCGGGCGCCGTCCGGGTCGGCGGGCAGGTGCCGCTCGCCGTCGGCGTCGCAGATGGTCAGGCCGTCCTCGGCCAGCGACAGGGCCAGCCCGTCGGCGAGGATCTCCAGGCCGGCCCGGTGCTTCCAGCCGAGCACGCAGGCCGCGGCGAGGGTGCCGACCGCACCGGAGGCGAAGCGCAGGGTGGCCGCGGTGACCGAGTCGATGTCCGCGCCCTCCACCGGCGGCGGGGTGCCGTCGCCGTACGCGGTCACCTCGGTCGCCTCGCCGACCAGCAGCCGGACCAGGTCCAGGACGTGTGCGGCCTGCTCGACGACCGGCCCGCCGGAGCGGTCCCGGCGGGCCCACCAGGCGACCGGCGGCACCTTGTCCAACCAGGCGCCGTTGACCATCCGCACCGGACGGTCGGCGAGCATCTGCCGGGCCTCCTCCACCACGTGCAGGTAGCGCCAGTGGTGGCCGACCCCGGTGAGCAGGCCGCGCCGCTCGACCAGCGCGGCGACCCGCTCCGCGGTCTCCAGGTCCACCGCCACCGGCTTCTCCACGAACATCGGCACCCCGGCGTCGATGACCGCCTCCTCGACCGGGCCGTGCGCGAACGGCGGCACGCAGACGTAGACCGCGTCCGGGCCGGCGGCGAGCATTTCGTCCACGTCGCGGAAGGTCCGGGCGCCGTGCGCGCCGGCGAGCGCCTCCGCGGCGTCCGGGGCGACGTCGGTCACCCCGATCAGTTCCACGTCGTCGAAGCCCGTCAACACCCGGGCATGGCGTTGCGCCACCCCGCCGGCTCCGACCAGTCCCACCCGGCACGCGCGCATGCTCTCGACCCTCTCGCCGCTACGACAGTCTGCCGAGAGCACTCCCCGGGCGGCCCCGTGGTCAAACGCGGACGGACGCGCAATCAAACGTTCACCGGGCGGGAACCGGCCGGTACCCAGGTCGTGATCAGGCTGTTAGGCATGATCCGGTTAGCACGGGCGTTGAATTGGGAAAACCAGAAGCCCGTGGTTCCGCCACAACCTGGGGGTGTGCCCGTGCGGGATACAGATTCGATCGTCTCACCTGTGGTGGAGGCCTGGGCCACGTACCGCACGACGTCCGCCGACAACTGGCCGGCCCGGCGCCTGCTGCGGGCGAAGGGCGCCAGCCGGGTCAGCGTGGTGCTGCCGGCGCGCAACGAGGAGGCAACCGTCGGGGCGATCGTGTCGACGATCCGGGAGCACCTCATGGACCGGGTGTCGCTCGTGGACGAGCTGATCGTGGTGGATTCCCGGTCCACCGACCGGACCGCGCAGGTGGCCCGGGCGGCCGGCGCCGAGGTGGTCAGCCAGGACGCGATGACGCGTGGGCTGCCCCGGCTCACCGGCAAGGGTGACGCGCTCTGGGCTGGGCTGGCCGCGGCCGAGGGCGACGTGGTCGCGTTCGTCGACGCCGACCTGCGGGAGTTCCGGCCGCACTTCGTCACCGGACTGCTCGGGCCGCTGCTCACCGACCCGTCGGTCGACTTCGTGAAGGGCTTCTACCACCGGCCGCTGGTCGGGGCCACCGGGGTGGAGGCCGACGGCGGGGGCCGGGTGACGGAGCTGATGGCCCGGCCACTGCTCAACCTGTTCTGGCCGGAGCTGGCCGGCTTCGTGCAGCCGCTCGCCGGCGAGTACGCCGGCCGCCGCGAGGTGCTGGAGCGGGTGCCCTTCGTCTCCGGCTACGGCGTGGAGACCGCCATGCTCATCGACCTGCTGGAGCTGGTCGGGCTGGACGCGTTGGCCCAGGTGGACCTGGGTGAGCGCAAGCACCGTCACCAGGACACCGCGGCGCTGGGCCGGATGTCGGCGCAGATCATGCTGACCGTCTGGTCCCGGTTGCAGCGGCGCGGCTGGGCGGTGCCGGGCCTGGAGCCGACCGCCCTGCTGACCCAGTTCCGGCGGGGCGGCTCGGAGGCGCTGCCCAACCTGGACCGCGAGATCGTGGTCAGCGACGTCTCGATCGAGGAGCGGCCGCCGCTGGCGCAGCTGCGCCACCGGGTGCCGCGGCGGCGGGTCGCGGCGTGAGCGCCGCTGAGGAAAGGGACAGCGCATGACTCTCACCGTCCTGATGAACGCGGGTCCCTGGTTGTCCGTGCCGCCGCCCGGCTACGGCGGGATCGAGAACGTGATCGCCACCCTGGTGCCGGAGCTGCGCAAGCTCGGCGTGCGGGTGGTGCTCGCCTCGGTGGAGAGCAGCACGCTGCCGGTCGACGAGAAGATCTCGGTCTTCCCGGACGGGCAGTTCCACGCCCTGCAACGGCCCTACAACCAGGTCTGCGGGGTGTCCCAGGCGCACCTGAACGGGGTGGTTCGCGCGCTGCACGGCCGCGACGACATCGACCTGGTGCACGACCACGTGGAGGCGGTCGGGCTGGCCACCCTGGCCGCCATGGGCCCCGACGCCCCGCCGGCGCTGCACACCCTGCACTGGGACCTGGCCAAGCACCCGGAGCTGTACGGCAACCTGGACGGCGGCGACCGGGTGCGGGTCAACGGCGTGTCCGCCTCGCAGCTCGCCCGGGCGCCGCGGGCCCTCCAGGAGCACTCGGTCGGCCATGTGCACCTGTCCACCCCGCTCGCCGTCGGCGCGGACCGCCGGCCGGCGGCGGAGAAGGGCGAGCACGTGGTCATCCTGGGCCGGATCAACCCGGGCAAGGGGCAGGACCTGGGCGCCCGGCTGGCCCGGAAGGTCGGCTTCCCGCTGGTGCTGGCCGGCCCGGTCGGCCCGTACCACCGGCCCGAGGACCTGGCCGCGGCGGGCGACGAGGCCCGGCAGAACCCGGACGTGCGGTTCTTCTACGACGAGGTGGCCCCCCACGTCGACGGCGACCTGGTGCGCTGGGTCGGCACGGTCGCCGGGCAGGAGCGTGACGACCTGGTGGCCGGGGCGCGGGCCTCGCTGTTCCCGCTGCGCTGGGAGGAGCCCGGCGGCACCGCGGTGGTCGAGTCGCTCGCGATGGGCACGCCGGTGGTGGCCACCGCCCGGGGCTGCCTGCCGGAGCTGATCGAGCACGGCCGGACCGGGCTGCTCACCACCGACGAGGAGGAGCTCGGCGAACTGGTGCTGGCCGCCGGGCTGCTCGACGAGGACGAGTGCCGGCACGAGGCGGCCGCCCGGTTCACCCCGGAGCTGATGGCCCAGCGCTACGTGGACCTGTACGAGCAGGTCCGCCAGCTCGCCGCCCGGCCGTTGCAGCTCGCCTGAGCCGTAGCGCGTCCGGCCCGGACCGTTCCCGGACGGTCCGGGCCGGGTGCGCGTTTGCCCCCGACGGGCCGGGGAAAGCCGCCCGGTCCCTGTCAGCTAGGAGGCCGGCATGACGAACTCGATGGCGCACTCCCGTGGGCGACGCAACCCGGCCGACGGCCGGGCACCGGTACGCCGGGCCGCGGCGACCGTCGGCGTGATCTTCCTGGTGATCGGCGTGCTGGGCTTCATCCCCGGCATCACCACCCATTTCAGCGACCTGAAGTTCGCCGGGCACGACTCCGACGCGAAGCTGCTCGGGCTGTTCCAGGTCTCGGTGCTGCACAACATCGTGCACCTGCTGTTCGGCGTCGCCGGACTGCTGCTGGCCCGGACCGTCTCCGGGGCCCGGACGTTCCTGATCGGCGGCGGGGCGATCTACCTCGTGCTCTGGCTCTACGGCCTGGTGGTCGACCACAACAGCGGCGCGAACTTCATCCCGCTCAACGGCGCGGACAACTGGCTGCACTTCCTGCTCGGGGTCGGCATGATCGCCCTCGGGCTGCTCACCACCCGGAACCGCGGTCGCCGCTGACCGGGCCCCGCCCGAGGGCGGATGTCCGGTTTCACCCGCCCCGGGCCCGGGTACTTCCCAGATCCTCCGACGAGACGGAAACGAGGGCCTGGGATGTCGACCCGGATCAGGTGCGAGGTCCGCGACGAGTCGCCGGTCACCGTCGTACGGCTGGCCGGCACGCTCGACCTGGGCACGATGCGCTCGGTGCACACGGTGCTGGACCGGTGCCTGGCGGCGCAGCCGGACGCCCTCGTGGTCGACCTGGAGAAGCTCGACGTCACGGACCCGCTCGCCCTCTCCGTCTTCGCCGCCGCGGCCCGCCGGGCCGCGGACTGGCCGGCCGTGCCGATGGTGCTGTCGGCCCCGCCGCCGGAAACGGCGGCCTGGCTCGCCGAGACCACCGCCTGCCGGGTGGTGCCGGTCCGCCGCGACTGCGCGGAGGCGACGGCGCTGGCCGGAGCGGCGGCGGCCCCGCGGCTGCGGGCCCGGCTGGAGCCGGTGGCCGGGGCCTGCCGGCGGGCCCGCGAGCTGGTCACCGACGCGTGCGCCCGGTGGAACATCCCGGAACTGGCCGGCCCGGCCTCGCTGGTCCTCAGCGAACTGGTCGGCAACGTCGTCCGGCACGCCGGCACGCCGATGCAGGTGACGCTGACCCTGCGCCGGCCGTACCTGCGGGTGGCGGTGATGGACGGCAGCCCGGCCGGCCCGCGGGCGGCGACCGATTGGGACCTGCGCGCCGAGGGCGGGCGCGGCCTCATGCTGGTCCGCGAGCTGACCCAGCGCTGGGGCGCCAGCCCGGCGGGCGCGGGCAAGGTGGTCTGGGCCATGCTGCCGGCGAACTGACCGAATTCTCCACTCTCGCCTGGTTTGATGGGCAGAGGGTCGGGTACGCGTGCCTGTCCTGTCTGTCGTCACACGGGGTGAGAAGCCATGCCTGAACGGGTAGTCACGGAGCCACGAGACCGGGGGCCGGCCATCCTCGCCCCGGCCCAGTTCGGCGGCTATCCCGGCCCGGTCCGGGAGGCGGTCAAGGGCAACTCGCTGTGGCGACTGCTGCGCACCACCGACGCGAAGCTGATCGGGCTGATGTACCTGATCACCTCGTTCGGTTTCTTCCTGATCGGCGGGGTGCTGGCCCTGCTGCTCCGCGCCGAGCTGGGCCGGCCCGGGATGCAGCTGCTCTCCCCCGAGCAGTACAACCAGCTGTTCACCATGCACGGCACGATCATGCTGCTGCTGTTCGCCACACCGCTGGTCTTCGCCTTCGGCAACTACATCGTCCCGCTCCAGATCGGCGCACCCGACGTCTCGTTCCCACGACTGAACGCCTTGGCCTACTGGCTGTACCTGTTCGGCGGGACGATGGTGCTGGGCGGCTTCGCCACCCCGGGCGGCGCGGCGGACTTCGGCTGGTTCGCGTACACGCCGCTCAGCACCGCACAGCACAGCCCCGGGGTCGGCGGGAACCTGTGGGTGGTCGGGCTGGTGGTCTCCGGCCTCGGCACCATCCTCGGCGCGGTCAACATGATCACGACGATCATCACCCTGCGCGCGCCCGGCATGACGATGTTCCGGATGCCGATCTTCACCTGGAACCTGCTGCTCACCAGCGTCCTGGTGATCTTCGTGTTCCCGCTGCTCGCCGCCGCACTCCTGGCGCTGGGCGCGGACCGGATACTGCACTCACACGTCTACGACCCGACCACCGGCGGGCCGCTGCTCTGGCAGCACCTGTTCTGGTTCTTCGGCCACCCCGAGGTCTACATCGTGGCGCTGCCGTTCTTCGGCATCATCACCGAGATCATCCCGGTCTTCTCCCGCAAGCCGATCTTCGGCTACACCGGTCTGGTGCTCGCCACCATCGCGATCACCGTGCTGTCGATGACCGTCTGGGCGCACCACATGTTCGTCACCGGGCAGGTGCTGCTGCCGTTCTTCAGCATCCTGAGCTATCTCATCGCGGTGCCCACCGGCGTGAAGTTCTTCAACTGGATCGGCACCATGTGGAAGGGGCAGATCACCTTCGAGACGCCGATGCTCTTCGCGGTCGGATTCCTGGTCACCTTCCTGTTCGGCGGCCTGACCGGCGTGCTGCTGGCCAGCCCGCCGGCCGACTTCCAGGTCTCCGACACGTACTTCGTGGTCGCGCACTTCCACTACGTGCTCTTCGGCACCATCGTGTTCGCGGCCTTCGGCGGGGTCTACTTCTGGTTCCCGAAGATGACCGGGCGGCTGCTCGACGAGCGGCTGGGCAAGATGCACTTCTGGACGATGTTCATCGGTTTCCACATGACGTTCCTGGTGCAGCACTGGCTGGGCGCCGAGGGCATGCCAAGGCGGTACGCCGACTACCTGCCCGGGGACGGTTTCACCGGGCTGAACGAGATCTCCACGATCGGCTCGTTCATCCTCGGCGCGTCCACCCTGTTCTTCATCTACAACGCCTGGAGGTCCTGGCGGTACGGCGCCAAGGTCACGGTCGACGACCCGTGGGGCTTCGGCAACTCGCTGGAGTGGGCCACCACCTGCCCGCCACCGCTGCGCAACTTCGACCGGATGCCGCGCATCCGCTCCGAGCGGCCGGCCTTCGACCTGAAGTACGGCCCGCTCGTCGCCGACCTGGGCCGCGACCTGCCGCAGCGCACCACCAAGCCCCCGCAGCACTTCATGGAGGAGTTGCACCACGAGCGGCACCTCCCCGAGTCGCCGGCCGCCGAGGGCGCGCACGGCGCCCGCGAGGCCGTCGAGTACCAGCCCGCCCCGCAGTCCGGCGCGCGGCCGGTCGACGTACCGGAGCCGGAGGAGGTGCGCCGGCCCAGCTTCGAGGAGGCCGACGAGCCGGAGGAGACCCAGCTGGGTCCGCAGCGCAGCAGGCCGTCGAACCCCCGCTGGGAGCACCCCCGCGGGCACGGCGACACCCCGGAGAGCTGAGGGGGCCAGGACAGGAGGAGGAAGGGCCGGCGCCGTCGGGCGCCGGCCCTTCCTCTCGTCGTACGTCGGTCGGTCAGTCGGCGGCGGGCAGGCCGGCCGCGGCGAGCGAGCGGCGCACCGCGGGCTGCACCCGGGTCAGCCGCAGCGGCACCCCGGTACGCACGGCGGCGTCCCGGCCGGCCATCAGCGCGGCGATCCCGCCGGCGTCGAAGCCGCCCGCGCCCACCAGGTCGACCACCACCTCGCGGGGTTGCCCGGTGACCGCCTCCAGCATGGCCTTGCGGAGCTGGTCGGCGCCGTCCCGGTCGACCTCTCCCCCGACCTCGACGACCACCCGGTCGCCGTTCTGCCGCACCGAGATCCTCGTCTTGGCCGGCTCGGACTCGGCCGCGCCGTTCTGCCAGGGTGGCGGGGCGTCGGCGAGCATCGCCTGGCGCAGCCAGGTCAGCGCCCGGGAGAGCAGCCGGGACACGTGCATCTGCGAGATGCCGAACCGGGCCGCGATCTCCGCCTGGGTCTGGTTGCCGTAGAAGCGCATGGCGAGGATCCGCCGCTCGCGCCAGGGCAGCCGGTGCAGCAGGCCGCTGACCGTGACCCGGTCGTCAACGGACTCCAGGGCGTTGTCCGACTCGCCGACCAGGTCGCCGAACTCGGCGGAGCTCTCCCCGCCGACCGGCGCGTTGAGCGAGGCCGGGCTGTAGCCGGCGGCCGACTCCAGCGCGGCGAGGATCTCCTCCTCCGGCGTCTCCAGCCGCTCGGCCAGTTCCGCGACGGTGGGCGCCCGGGACAGCTCGCTGGTCAGCGCCGCGGTCGCCTGCCCGACCTCCAGGATCAGGTCGCGCAGCCGGCGCGGCACGTGCACGCCCCAGGTGCGGTCCCGGAAGTGCCGTTTGATCTCGCCGACGATGGTGATGGCCGCGTACGCGGTGAACGAGCCCCGCTCCGGGTCGTACCGGTCGACGGCGTTGACCAGGCCGAGGCGGGCCACCTGCTCCAGATCCTCCAGCGGTTCCCCGCGACCCCGGTAACGGCGGGCCAGCCGGCCGGCGAAGGGCAGCGCGAAGCGGACCAGATCGTCCCGCGCCTCCTGCCGCCGCTCCGGTGGCAGGCCGGCGATCCGTGCCGCGTACGCCAGCGCCGCCGCGTCGAGGTCCTCCAGGCCCCGCTCGGTGGGTGGTGGTGTGGTTGTGGTGGTCTGTCCGAACATCCGCGCCTCCCTCAGGAAGGTCCCCCGCCCGGATCGGAACCGGTCGTGCGCGTGGTCGGGCCACGCACCGGGCCGGAAGTTGGGTTACGTGACGGAACGCCGGAAGCGGCGGCCGCCCGCCGCACGGCGTCGTGGGCCGTTCCGCGGCGAGCGGTGTTCCCGCTCCGTAGGTACTCAATCACGGACCGCAGGATCGCGAGGATGTTTCGCCAGGTTGGCCGGCGACCCGCCGGACGCCGGCGTCAGGAGACCAGCAACCCCTGGTGGGCGCCCGCGTCGCGCAGCGCGGCGAGGGCCTCGGTCATCCCCAGGAGCGGCGGCACGGGCAGGTCGTAAGGCTGGTTGCGCAACACCTCCGTGGCACGTCGGGTGGCTACGGCGGCGACCGGGTAGCCGCGCGCCGAGCCCCGGTCCAGGGCCCGCCGGCGGCGCCCGAACCCGGCCACCGCGAGCCACTGCGGCAGCCCCGCGACGGCCGGCGAGCGGACCCCGGGTGGCTCGGGCAGCACGTCCACCGAGCTGAACGGCTCGCTGCCGGCGAGCCACCACTCCACGCCCTGCACCCGCCGGCGGGTCGCGTTCTCGCACCAGTAGGGCACCAGCCCGGCCCGGACCACCTGCCACGGGTCGAGCAGCCGTCCGCACTCGACCACCAGGCGGTCGCCGGTCTTGCCGGCCCGGCGCAGCCAGCGCCGGTACAGGTCGGCGGTCGCCGCGCTCAGCACGTCCGGCTGCGGGACGACGATCCGGTGCAGCGGGTGCCCGTGCCGGCCGCCCCACTCCCGGGCGTCGTGTTCGAACCCGGACTCCACGCCGTTCTCGGCGAAGGCCGCCGGGGAGGTGACGTCCGGCGGCGTCCACCGCGCCCCGTCACCGCCGGTCGAGCGGAGCACCTGGCGCAGCGCGTGCGCGTCCGGGTGGAAGTCGACCGGGTCCAGCCCGCTGGCCGGGGAGCCGACCTGGAAGCTGTGCCCGCTCCCGTCGTCCCGTACCGGCCAGGTGCGCGCGTCGTGCAGCAGCAGCACCGGCGCCCCGGGCTCCAGCCCCTCGGCCAGGAACCGGGCGTACGCCGCGGGCAGGGCGCTCCAGCGCAGCGCGAGGGTCACCATGGCGCCCGCCGACGCGCCCCGGCTGGCCGGGCAGTGCACCTGCCGGATGTGCACCCGTGCGTTGCCGGCGAGGAGCCGGCCGGCGAGCGCCGCCCCGTGGTCGAGCGCGGCGTCCGGGCGGTCCACCGCGCCCCGGTTCCAGTGCGCGGCCACCTCGAACCCGGCGGGCAGCCAGGGCACCCCGAGCGCCACCGCCAGATGGGCCGCCGCGCCGTGCGGCGAGCCGAACACCACGCCGGGCCAGCGGCGGGCCCGGGTGGCCGAGGTCACCGCAGTCGTCGCCGCGCAGCGCCCGGGCCGTCACGGCGACCAGGAGGCGGGCGGCGCTGCCCAGCGCCACCACCCGGTCGCCGCCCAGCCCGCCGTCGGCCGTCGACCCCACGGGCACCTTCCGCATCACCACGCGGCCCGGCTTCCCGTCCCTCTGGGGTCTAAACGGGGCATCCCTCCACGGGTCGGGCTAATCAACGGGCCGGCGGCGGCACCGCGCGCGGCACGCAGCGGAGCCGTTCCGCCGTGGCCCGCCGTCGCGGGCGGAACGGGGGCGAACGCGGCGCCGGCGCGGATCGGCCGGGCGGCCGAGCCACGACGACGGTCGGCACCGCCCTCCGTGGCGACGGTGCCGACCTGGTGCCCGGTCAGGTCCCGCTAGACGAGGTCCTCCGCCTCGACGGCCGTCCCCGTCTTCAGCACCCGCTCCCGCACCCGCCGGGCCGCGTCCCCGTCGGCGAACAGCCCGCGCAGGTCGGCCAGGGCCGGCTCGGGCGGATCCAGCGGCACCGCCGGGTCGACCACGGCCTCCAGCACGCTGGGCCGGTCCGCGGCGAGCACCTCGTCCCAGGCGGGACCGACCAGGTCGGGGCGGTCCACCCGCACCCCGTGCAGGCCGAGCAGCCGGGCCCAGCCGGCGTACGGCACGTCGGGCCGCCGGTCGGCGAACGCTCCGGGCGGGCGACCGCCGCCCATCCCGGACTGGTCGCGGTTGTTCAGCACCAGCACCACCAGCCGGGGATCCCGCCACTCCTGCCAGTGGTGCGCCACGGTGATCAACTCGGCCAGCCCGTTGAGCTGCATGGCCCCGTCGCCGAGCAGCGCGATCACCGGCTCGTCCGGGCGGGCCAGCTTCGCGGCCACCGCGTACGGCAGGGCGCAGCCCATCGAGCCGAGCGTGCCGCAGAGCTGGGCCCGGACGCCCGGGGGCAGTTCCAGGTGCCGGGCGTACCAGTAGATGACCGAGCCGACGTCCACCGCGACCGAGCCGCGGCGCGGCAGCCGCGTGGAGAGTTCCTGCAGCACGAGCTGCGGGTTGATCGGCTCGGCGGGGGCGGCGGCCCGCTCGGCGGCGGCCTCCCGCCACCGGTCGACCGAACTCTCCACCGTGCCCCGCCACTGGGCGTTGGGCCGGTCCGGAACCCGGGCCAGCAGCGCGCGCAGCGTCTCGGCGGCGTCGCCGACCAGCGGCACGTCCACCGGATAGCGGGTGCCGATGCGTCGCCCGTCGATGTCGATCTGGATGGTGCGGACCTGGCCCGGCATCGGGAACCAGTCGGTCCACGGGTTGTTGGTGCCCACCATGAGCAGGGTGTCGCAGCCCCCCATGAGCTGCGCGGCGGCCGTGGTGCCGACCTCGCCGAGCACGCCGGCGTGGAAGGGCAGGCGCTCGTCCAGCACCGGCTTGCCCAGCAGCGAGGTGGCCACGCCCGCACCGAGCCGGTCGGCGAGGGCCACGACCTCCCCGGCCGCGCCGTGTGCGCCCTGGCCGATCAGGATCGCCACCCGCTGGCCGGCGCCGAGCAGCGAGGCGGCGGCGTCCAGGTCGGCGTCGTGCGGCAGCACCCGGGCCAGCGGCTCGCCCGGGGTCGCCGACATCACGCCGGCCACCTGCGGCAGCAGGTCGGGGACGGCGGCCACCTGCAACGCGTACGGCAGCACCACGCAGGTCGGGCTGCGGGTCGCCGCCGCGGTGCGGAACGCCTGGTCCAGCAGGACCGGCACCTGGTCGGGCGCCCGGCCGTAGCGGACGAACTGGTTGCAGACGTCGCCGAAGAGCCGGCTCAACCCGATCTCCTCGTGCGCCCCGCCCAGCGGCCCGGTGATGTCCTCGCCGACGATCGCCACCACCGGCTTGCTGTCCAGCTTGGCGTCGTAGAGGCCGTTGAGCAGGTGCACCGCGCTGGGCCCCTGGGTGGCCAGGCACACCCCGATCTCGCCGGTGAACTTGGCGTGCCCGGTGGCCATGAACGCGGCGGTCTCCTCGTGCCGGGCGGGGATGAACTCCGGGTCCCCGCCCGCCGCGTCGAGCGCGTCGACAAGGGGGGCGATCGCCGCCCCCGGGTAGCCGAACGCCCGGGGCACCCGCCAGGCCCGCAACCGTTCGACGACCAGGTCCGCCACGGTGCGGTCAGCCATTGCCCCGCCCGGGCGTGCTGGCGTCGACGTAGCGCAGCACGGCGCCGACCCCGTCGGTGAGTTCCGGCGCCTCCTCCGGCGCGAGCACCGTCAGCTCGGCGTCGGTGCCGATCAGCGCGCGCAGCAGCGCGGCGTCGGCGCGTACCTTCTGCGGGTCCGCCACGGACATGTCCGCCAGCTGCCGCGGGTCGGTGGCGATCTCGGTCGGTTCCGGCCCGACCCACAGCTCGCCGTCCGCGGACGCGTCGTCGACGATCAGCATGGTGTCGACCTGGTTGCGTTGCAGGGCGGAGACCACCGCCTCCAGACCGGCGCCGACGTCCTCCTGCACGCCGAAGCGGTCCAGCGCGGTGGCGATCCGCTGGTCGGCGACCTCGGCGATGGTCTGCACGGTGACGTCGTCCATCAGGGTGTCGTCGGCGCCGATGTAGTCGCGGGAGCCGGCGTCCGTGCGGACCAGCACGTCCTGCCAGCGCTCGGGCAACTGGGCGGCGATCATCCCGGTGGCCCGGATGTCCCCGGCAACCACCACCACGTCCGCGCCCACCCGGTCGGCCAGTTCGGCGGTGGCCGCCGCGGCGTCACCGGCGTTGTGGTGCCAGGCCTCCATGGCGGCCCGCTGGTAGCGGGACTGCGACCAGCCGCCCGGCTGCACCCGGCGCAGCTGCCAACTCTCCCGCCCCGTCACCGAGGCCCGGCGCGGCACCCCGCCGGCGCTGACCGCGACGGCGTCCGCCCCGGTCCGGTCGGCCAGCACCCGCACCCAGGCGATCTGCTCGCCGCGCTGGGCGACCAGCGGCATCGTGTGCGGCAGCGCGGACCAGCTCGCCAGGTCGCGCAACGGTGGCGCGGAGAGGTACTCGGTGAGCACCACCCGCCCCCGGGTGGCGAAGACCGCGATGCCGTAGTCGCCGGGCATCGGGTCGTGCCGCCGGACCACCTCTTCGACCGCCTCGACGGTCGCCTGGTCGGCGCCCTGCCCGATCAGGTCGCCCTTGAGCGCGCGCCAGCGCAGGTCGACCTGCGGACGCGCGTCGTGGGTGTCCCGGGAGGCGTCCAGGTACACCGAGCACCAGGGCCCGGGACGGTCGTAGAGCGGGCGCAGGAAGGACAGCTGCATGCTCGACCCCTTTCCAGCTCGGCCGCACGCATACCCGCGCGACTCCGGATGTCACCTTGTGGACCGGGTCGCGTGACCGGCGTTCATTCACGTCGTTCAACTCGGAGAATCGATACGATGAGTGAACGCGACGGGACTCTCGGTGGTGAACATGGACACGGAGCTGCACATTCGCCGCGCCGTCCACCCGACGGAACGGATCGTCACCGGCCGGCTGGTCCGCCTCCTGGACGGCTATGCCCGCGAGGTGCGGGTGGGGCAGCCGGTGCTGGTCGCGGTGCTGACCGCGGCGGGTGTGGTGGGCCTGCTGCTGCGGGTGGTGCGCGCCCTGCTCAGCAGCGGCGGCGGCGGCGCCCGGCGCAGCTTCAAGGAGCTGAAGCAGGGGCCCGAGTTCCTGGTCACCCCGGTGCGGGTACGCGACGCCGCCAACCGGCTGGTGGAGGTGGAGCTGCACGGTCACCTGCCGCAGAGCGCCCTGCATCCCGGCGACCACGTGCAGCTCACCCTGCGCCCGCAGCGCGACGCCGACCTGCCGCCCCGGATCGAGCGGATCGTCAACCTGACCACCGGCCAGCTGCTGACCCCGCGTACCGCGACGGTCTGGTCGCACCTGGGGCCGGCGCTGCTGCTCCAGGCGGTGCTCGGCGTGCTGCTGGTCGCGGGCATCGCCGCCGGCTCGGCGCTCGGCTGAGGTTTCCGCCGCCGCCAGCGGGGCACCCGGCTCGCTCATGTTCCCCGGATTCACCCTGTCGGAGATCGACCTCGGCCCGGTCCGGCTGCGGGTCCGGCACGGCGGCTCCGGGCCGCCGGTGGTGCTGCTGCACGGGCATCCGCGGACCCACGCCACCTGGCACCGGGTCGCGCCGCTGCTCGCCGCCCGGCACACCGTGATCTGCCCGGACCTGCGCGGATACGGTGGTTCGTCGAAGCCGCCGAGCGACCCGGCGCACACGGCCTACTCGAAGCGGGCGATGGCCCGCGACGTGGTGGCGCTGCTGGACGCGCTCGGCCACCCCCGGGCGGCGGTCGTGGGCCACGACCGGGGCTCGTACGTGGCCATGCGGACCGCACTGGACCACCCGGACCGGGTGACCCGACTCGGCGTGCTGGACGGGGTGCCGATCGGTGAGGCCCTGGCGCGCTGCGACGCTCGGTTCGCGGCCCGCTGGTGGCACTGGTTCTTCCTCGGCCAGCTCGCCAAGCCGGCCGAGGAAGTGATCAACGCCGACCCGGACGCCTGGTACGGCGGCTCCCCGGAGGCGATGGGCGCGGAGGCGTACGCCGACTACCGCCGGGCCATCCACGACCCGGCCACGGTGCACGCGATGTGCGAGGACTACCGGGCCGGTCTCGGCCCGGACCGGGCGGCGGACGACGCGGACCGGGCCGCCGGCCGGCGGATCGGCTGTCCGGTGCTGTTCGCCTGGTCCGAGCGGGACGACATGGTCGACCTGTACGGCGACCCGGCGGCGATCTGGCGGGACTGGGCCGACGACGTGCGGGCGGCCTCGGTCCCGTCCGGCCACCACATGGCCGAGGAGGCCCCGGCGGAGCTGGCCGCCCTGCTCGGCGACTTCCTGGCCGGGTGGGCCGCGCCGCTCAGCCGACCGGAGTGAGCCGGCGGTCGGTGGGGACCGGGGTGGCGAGGGGGCCGCGGCGGCGGGCCCAGCGTTCGAAGAGCACCGTGGCGAACGGCGGCACGGCGCACGCCAGCGCGATCGCGGTGTGCCACAGCGACCAGCGCCGCTGCCGGGCCACCACGAGCACGAGCAGCCCGTACGCCACGAAGAGCGCGCCGTGGACCGGGCCGAAGACGTGCACGCCGATCTCGTTGCGCGGCGGCCCGTACTTGACGGCCATGCCGGCCAGCAGGGCGGCCCAGGAGCAGGCCTCGGCGATCGCCGCCGCCACGAACAGCCGGA
This sequence comes from Micromonospora sp. MH33, assembly GCF_003013775.1. NCBI lineage: Bacteria > Bacillati > Actinomycetota > Actinomycetes > Micromonosporales > Micromonosporaceae > Micromonospora > Micromonospora sp. MH33. The sequence goes on along the minus strand of NZ_MUYZ01000021.1, from coordinate 20,294 downwards.
TGGTCGTCTCGCGCATCCGGCCATGGTAGCCACCCGCACCGGACGGACGGACCGGCCACAAGCCGGACGCGACGGGGATCACCGGCGCGAGAGCTGGGTAGTAATGGGTCTCTCGGGTCTTTCCCCGCCCCGCCGCGACGTGCGAGGTTAGGGGGACCAACGGTGACAGGGTGGTGACCATGGGCGAGGACGTCGGCGTGCGCACCTTCAGCCGGGAGGACCGGGCCCGCTACCGCGACAAGGTGCGGCGCTGCCTGGACGTGTTCGCCGAGATGTTGCGCGAGTCCCGCTTCGACGTGGAGCGGCCGATGACCGGGCTGGAGATCGAGCTGAACCTGGTCGACGACGAGTCCCAGCCGGCCATGCGCAACGCGGACGTGCTGGAGGCGATCGCCGATCCGAGCTTCCAGACCGAGCTGGGCCAGTTCAACGTGGAGATCAACGTCGCGCCGCGCCGGCTCACCGGCACCGGCACGGCGCAGTTCGAGGAGCATGTCCGGGCCAGCCTCAACGCCGCCGAGGAGAAGGCCCGCGCGGTCGGCGCGCACATGGTGATGATCGGCATCCTGCCGACCCTGCGCCCGGAGCACCTGACCGCCGCCACGCTGTCGGCCAACCCCCGCTACGCCCTGCTCAACGAGCAGATCTTCGCCGCGCGCGGCGAGGACCTGCGGATCTCGATCAGCGGGGTGGAGCGGCTGGCCACCACCGCGGACACCATCACCCCCGAGGCCGCCTGCACCAGCACCCAGTTCCACCTGCAGGTCAGCCCGGCCCAGTTCGCCGACTACTGGAACGCCGCCCAGGCGATCGCCGGCGTCCAGGTCGCGCTCGGCGCCAACTCGCCGCTGTTGTTCGGCCGGGAGTTGTGGCGGGAGACCCGGGTGCCGCTGTTCCAGCAGGCCACCGACACCCGCGCCGAGGAGATCAAGGCCCAGGGGGTACGCCCCCGGGTCTGGTTCGGCGAACGCTGGATCACCAGCGTGTTCGACCTGTTCGAGGAGAACGTGCGCTACTTCCCGGCGCTGCTGCCGGTCTGCGACCCGGAGGACCCGGCGGAGACCCTGGCCGCCGGCGGCGTGCCCAGGCTCGCCGAGCTGCGGCTGCACAACGGCACGGTCTACCGGTGGAACCGCCCGGTCTACGACGTGCTGAAGGGGCGCCCGCACCTGCGGGTGGAGAACCGGGTGCTGCCCGCCGGGCCGACCGTGCTGGACACCGTGGTCAACGGCGCCTTCTACTTCGGCCTGGTCCGCGCCCTCGCGGAATCCGACCGGCCGCTCTGGTCGCAGATGTCGTTCAGCGCGGCCGAGGAGAACTTCACCAGCTGCGCCCGCCACGGCATCGACGCCCAGGTCTTCTGGCCCGGGCTGGGCTACCTGCCGGTGACCGAACTGGTGCTGCGCCGGCTGCTGCCGCTGGCCCACCACGGGCTGGACCGGTGGGGCCTCGACCCGGCCGAGCGGGACCGGCTGCTCGGCATCGTCGAGCAGCGCTGCCTGACCGGCCGCAACGGCGCGACCTGGCAGGTGGAGACGCTGCACCGGCTGGAGTCCGCCGACCACCTGGACCGGCCGGAGGCGCTGCGCGAGGTGGTCCGCCACTACGTCGACCTGATGCACAGCAACCGCCCGGTCCACGAGTGGCCGCTGCCCTGACCGTTCCCGATCAGAGCGGGGACGGGCCGTCGCGCAGCCGGCTGTAGAGCCAGCCGTCGCGCCAGGTGCCGGCACGCTAGCCGCCCGTGGCCCGCTCCGCCGCCCCGGGCGCCCCCGGATTCCGCACGGGGGAGGAAGCCAGGCCGGTGGTCCGCCCCGAGGATGGGACCGGGCATTGACCCGCACGGGCCGATGCCCGGCGGCGCCGTGGCCGGTGCTCCCGACCGTCGGTTGGTTCCACCGTCGTCGTCACCGGCGTCGGCGTCGCGTCCGGTTCCGTCCCCGACCGCGAGGAGCGCTCCGTGACGCAGACCCACCGACCCCCACGGCACCCCGACGATCAGATCCGGCTCACCCGCACCCCCGTGCGGGTCGGCACCTCCACCTTCGTGAACGGTCACTTCCCCCGGCGGCGCGGCCTCGTCGCCCTGCTGGCCGTCCTCGGCGGGTTCCTGCTGACCGTCGTCTGGTCGGCCGAGTTCGTGGACCAGACCGTCGGTGACAACGTCGCCAACACCCTGCTCGGCCACGACGCGAAGGAGACGCCGATCCAGGGGATCGCCGCAGGCGTGCTGTTCGCCTTCGTCTCCGGCATCGCCGGCACCTTCACCGCGTGCAACATCGCCGCGTTCGGCGCCCTCGCCCCGCTGACCGGGAGCACCGGCGGCCGGTGGAGCCGGTTCGCCGCGCCGCTGCGGCCGCTCGGCTGGATGGCGGTGGGCATGGTGACGGTGTCGGCGGCGTACGGCGCCGTGGTCGGTCTCGTCGGCACGTCGATGCCGCAGTTCTCCACCGCGCCGACCACTCCCGGCGGGCTGTCGCCGCGCAGCATCCAGTCGATGGCGGTGTTCGGAGTGATCGGGCTGGTCATGGTCTATCTCGGGCTGGCATCGCTCGGCGTGGTGCCGGACCCGTTCGCGCGGATCGCGCCGCGCCACCCGAACGCGCCGATGGTCTTCATGGGCGCGCTGATCGCCGGTTTCCTGATCGGACGGCCCTTCGCCCTGTTCCGCCAGATGTTCCGCGACGCCGCCGAGAGCGGCAACCCGCTCTACGGCGCGGCGGCGTTCACCCTCCAGTCGATCGGCAACATCGTCATCATGGCGGTGCTGTTCCTGCTGCTGGCCTGGTTCGCCGGCTCCCGACTGCAACGCTGGTTCGCGGCCCGGCCGAGCCGCCTCGCGGTGCTGACCGCTGTCGCGTTCCTGGTCGCCGGCGCCTTCACGTTCCTCTACTGGGACGTCCGGCTGCTCGCCCGCCGCGAGATCATTCCCTGGTACCCGACGGCCCCCTGGGCCTGACCGGGCGGTGCGGGACCGGCGCCCGGTCAGGCCGGTCCCGCGTCACGGCGACACGGTCGACGGGCCGGCCAGCTGGTCGCGGCGGCGGATGAGGTACGCCGTCTCGGCGGTGTTGCCGGCCAGGCCGACGGCCCGGTCGTACGCCGCCCGCGACTCCGCGCTCCGGCCCAGCCGGCGCAGCAGGGCGGCGCGGGTGGCGTGGAAGGCGTGGTAGCTGTCCAGCGGCAGACCGTCCACCTCCGCGAGGGCGACCTCCGGGCCGTCGAGCTCGGCGACCGCGATCGCCCGGTTGAGCCGCACGATCGGGGAGGGGTCGAGGCGGACCAGTTGGTCGTAGAGCGCGACGACCTGAGACCAGTCGGTGTCCCGCACGTCGCGGGCGTCGGTGTGGACGGCGTTGATCGCCGCGAGGATCTGGTAACGCCCGGGCGCCTGGCCGGAGGCGAGGCGCGCGCGGACCAGGGCGTGGCCCTCGGCGATCAGCTCGCGGTCCCAGGCGCCGCGGTCCTGCTCCGCCAGGGTCACGAGTTCACCGCTCGCCGACACCCGCGCCGCCCGGCGGGCCTCGGTCAGGAGCATCAGCGCCAGGAGGCCGGCAACCTCGCCGTCCGCCGGAATCAGGCCCCGGACCAGCCGGGTCAGCCGGATCGCCTCGGCGGTCAGGTCGCCGCGGACCGCCTCCGTCCCGGGGCCCGAGGCCAGGTAGCCCTCATTGAAGATCAGGTAGAGAACGGCGAGCACCCCGGTGAGCCGGGCCGGGAGGTCCTCACGCAACGGCACGCCGAAGGGGATCCTCGCTGCCTTGATCTTCGCCTTCGCGCGGGTGATCCGCCGCCCCATGGCGGTCTCCTGGACCAGGAACGCGTGGGCGATCTCGGGCACGGTGAGCCCGCCGACCATCCGGAGGGTCAGCGCGATGCGTACCTCCATGGCGAGAGCGGGGTGGCAGCAGGTGAAGACGAGGCGGAGCCGGTCGTCGTCGATGGCGCCGAGCGGCTCAGGGGTGTCGGACAGCATCAGCGCCTCCTTGTGCTTCTCCTCGCGCCTGGCCTCACGCCGGAGCCGGTCGATGGCCCTGCGGTGGGCGGTGGTGGTGAGCCACGCGCCGGGACTCGGCGGGATGCCCTCGACCGGCCAGCGCTCGACGGCGGTCGCGAACGCCTCGGCGGTCATCTCCTCGGCGATGTCGAGGTCGCCGAAGCGCCGGGCCAGGGTCGCGACCACCCGGGCCCACTCCTCGCGGTGGACCCGGGTGATCACCTCGTCGACGTCGGTCATCAACCCAGGAACGGCCGGAGCTCGACCCTCCGGTTGCAGTGCTTCGATCCCAGGGCGGCGAGCCGGAGCGCCACGTCGAGGTGGGGCGCCTCGATGATCCAGAAGCCGATGACGTGCTCCTTCGACTCCACGTAGGGCCCGTCGGTGAACACCGGATCCCCGTCCCGGCCGTCGACGACGGTGGCCGTGCCGGGCGACGCGAGGCCGCCAGCGAAGACCCAGTGGCCGTCGGCCCGGAGCCGCTCGTTGAAGACGTCGATCGCGGCCATCTCCGCCTCGGTGGCGAGGTCGGCCGTGTCGGTGAGCACGGACATCAGGTACTGCGCCATGGGGATCATCTCCTGTCGCCGGGTGGCCGCCCCGTCGGGCCGCCTGTCACCCCTGCTACGAACGCCGCCGCCCCGATCCGACACGCGCGCCGAGATTTCTCCGAGGATTGTCCTACGCTCCTCAGAGCGCGACGATCGCGGCCGACTCCGCCGGCAGTTCGACCCCGTCCCGCATGACGGTTACCCCTTCCGAGGTGGCGAGCAGCACCCGGCGCACCACACCGGGCAGGTTGATCCGCTGCGCCTTGCCGGCCAGGTTCGCCACCACCAGGCAGCCGCCCCGCCGCATCAGCAGGAACTGGTCGCCGTGACGTACCTCGACGTGGCTGAGCCGCGGGTCGGAGAGGTCGGGACGGTGCTTGCGCAGCGCGATGAGCCGCCGGTAGAAGTCGTACATCTCCCGGTGCTCGGGCTTGTCCAGCTCGGCCCAGTCGAGCCGGGACCGGACGAAGGTCTGCGGGTCCTGCGGGTCGGGCACGTCGCCCGGCGGCCAGCCGTGCGCGGCGAACTCCCGCCGGCGCCCGGTCGCCACGGCGGTGGCCAGCTCCGGCTCGGGGTGGCTGGTGAAGAACTGCCAGGGGGTGCTGGCGGCCCATTCCTCCCCCATGAACAGCATGGGGGTGAAGGGCGCGGTCATCAGCAGGGTGGCGCCGACGCGCAGCAGCCCGGCGGAGAGCGTGGCGGAGATCCGGTCGCCGGTGGCCCGGTTGCCGATCTGGTCGTGGTTCTGCAGGTACGCCACGAACCGGTGCCCCGGCGTGCGCTGCCGGTCGACCGGCCGGCCGTGGCTGCGGTTGCGGAAGCTGGACCAGGTGCCGGCGTGGAAGAACGCGCCGGTCAGCACGTCGGTGAGGCATTCGAGGGAGCCGAAGTCGCCGTAGTAGCCCTGCCGTTCCCCGGTGAGCAGGGTGTGCAGCGCGTGGTGCGCGTCGTCGTTCCACTGGGCGTGCAGCCCGTACCCGCCGGCCTCCCGCGGGGTGATCAGCTTCGGGTCGTTGAGGTCGCTCTCGGCGATCAGCGACAGCGGCCGGCCCAGGTGGGTGGAGAGCGTCTCCACCTCGGCCGCGACCTCCTCCAGGAGGTGGGTGGCCCGGGAGTCGGGCATGGCGTGCACGGCGTCCAGCCGCAACCCGTCGACGTGGTAGTCGCGCAGCCACATGAGCACGCTGTCGACGATGTAGCGGCGCACCCCGTCGGAGTGCGGCCCGTCCAGGTTGACGGTGCGGCCCCAGGTGTTGCTCTGCTCGGTCAGGTACGGCGCGAAGCGCGGCGCGTAGGCCCCGGAGGGCCCGAAATGGTTGTAGACGACGTCGAGGATCACCCCCAGCCCTCTGGCGTGCGCCGCGTCGACGAAGCGTTTGAGCCCGTCCGGCCCGCCGTACGGCTCGTGCGGCGCGTACCAGCAGACCCCGTCGTAGCCCCAGTTGTGCTCGCCGTTGAAGGCGTTGACCGGGAGCAGCTCGATCAGGTCGACGCCGAGGTCGACCAGGTGGTCGAGGCGGCCGATCGCCGCGTCGAAGGTGCCCTCCGGGGTGAAGGTGCCGATGTGCAGCTCGTAGAGGACGCTGCCGGGCAGCTGCCGCCCGGTCCAGCCCTGGTCGGTCCAGCCGAACGCGGCGTGGTCGTAGCGCCGGCTCGGCCCGTGCACGCCCTGCGGCTGCCAGGCCGACCGCGGGTCGGGCAGCGCCCGCTCGTCGTCGTCGAGGAGGAACGCGTAGTCGGTGCCCGGTCCGGCGCCGGGCACCTCGACCCGCCACCAGCCCTCCGGCGCGGGACGCATGTCGTGGTCGGCGACGCCGGGCAGGCGCAGCCGGACCCGGGCGGCTTCGGGCGCCCACACCGTGAACTCGGTCATGCGGCTGCCTCCACGGAGTCGGTGGGAGCGAGGAGGGCGACGGGATAGGTGCTCAGCAGATCGTGCATCAGCAGCTCAGACCCACTGTAGACCCGACCGGTGAACAGGTCCGTAACACTGTTGCCGGAAATCGCCAGCGTCGTGTCGCCCCAGCCGCCGGCACGGGCCAGCCGCAGCGGCAGCCGGGTGGCCACCGCGATCGCGCCGCCCCGGTCGAAGGCCACCGCGTGCGCGCCGGCCGGGCCGTGCGCGGGCACCGGCCGGTAGCCGGTGAACAGCTCCGGGTGGTCCCGCCGCAGCCGCAGGGTGCGGGAGACCACGAGCAGCTTGGCCGCACCGTCGGCGGCCACCGCGGGCCGCCAGCCGGTGTCGAGCCGGGCCAGCAGTTCCCGGCGTACGGCGAAGTCGACCGGGCGGCGGTTGTCCGGATCGACCAGCGAGTTCTCCCACAGCTCGGTGCCCTGGTAGGTGTCCGGCACGCCCGGCATGGCGAGCTGGACCAGCTTCTGCCCGAGCGAGTTGGACCGGCCGGCCGGGGTGATCTCGTCGGCGAACGCGGTGAGCTGGGCGTGCAGCTCCGGGTCGTCGTACATCCGGTCGACCAGGGCGTGCAACTCGTGCTCGAACGCCGGGTCGGGGTCGGCCCAGCTGGTCGACACCGACGCCTCCCGGGCGGCCTTCTCCGCGTACGCGTGCAGCCGCTCCCGCTCGATCGGCCAGGCTCCGACGGCGGTCTGCCAGAGCAGGTGGGCCAGCGCCGGGTCGGCCAGCGGCGCCCGGGACATCCAGTCGGCCACCCGCTCGGCCCAGCGTCCGGGCAGCTCGGACAGGACCGCGAGCCGGGCCCGGACGTCCTCGCCGCGCTTGGTGTCGTGGGTGGAGAGCGAGGTCATGCTGGCCGGCCAGCGCACCTGCCGGGCGGCGGCGAAGCGGTGGAACTCGGCCGGCGGCACGCCGAAGTGGGCCGGGCTGCCGCCCACCTCGTTGAGCGCGACGAACCGGCTCCACCGGTAGTAGGCGGTGTCCTCCACCCCCTTGGCCATCACCGCGCCGGAGAGCTGCGGGAAGCGGGCGGCCAGCTCATGGTGCGGGTCGCGGAGCCGGGCGGTGACCGCGTCCAGCACGGCGGTCAGGTCGGGGCGGCGGCGGCCGGCCTCGGCGCGGGCGGCGGCCAGGTGCCGGGCGCCCTCCGGCGGGTAGCCGCGGTAGACCGGGAAGCAGGCGGCCAGCTCGGCGAGGGCCGCCCGGACCTGCTCGGCGGGCAGTTCGGGGACGAGCGCGGCGAGCCGGCTCAGCTCGGCGGCGAGCAGCCGGGTGGCCGCCGCCAGCTTGGTGTCGTGGGTGAGGTCCGCCCAGGAGGTGTGCCGGCCGGTGAGCCGGCCGTCCAGCGCGGTGAAGTCCGCCTCGGCCTCCGGGTCGACGAAGAGCCCGCCGGCCGCGGGCAGGGCGTCGTAGCCGGTGGTGCCGTCGACCGGCCAGTCCGGCAGCTCCTCGCCGTACTCCAGGATCTTCTCCACCACCAGCCAGGCACCGGGCGCGGCGGCGCGCAGCCGGGCCAGGTAGCCGGCGGGGTCGCGGAGCCCGTCCGGGTGGTCGACCCGGATGCCGTCGAGGTCGCCGGCGGCGGCCCAGCGCAGGATCTCCGCGTGGGTGGCGCGGAAGACCTCCGGGTCCTCCACCCGGAGTCCGGCCAGGTCGGAGACGGCGAAGAACCGGCGGTACGTCAGCTCGGTGTCGCCACGCCGCCAGTTGACCAGCTCGTAGTGCTGCCGGTCGTGCACCTCGCGCGGGGCACCGTCCCCGGTGCCGTCGGCGATCGGGAAGCGGTGCTCGTGGTAGCGCAGCTCGCCGTCGACCACCTTTAGGTCGTCCAGGGCATCGGAGGTGTCGGCGAGGACCGGCAGCAGCAGCCGGCCGCGGTCCCAGTCGATGTCGAACCAGTCCGCGTACGCCGAGGCCCGGCCCCGGCGCAGCACGTCCCACCAGGCCGGGTTGGCCGCCGGCCGGGCCACCCCGGCGTGGTTGGGCACGATGTCCACGACCAGGCCGAGCCCGGTCGCGCGCAGCGCCCGGACCAGCCGCTGCCGGCCGCCCTCGCCGCCGAGTTCCGGGTTGACCGCGCGGTGGTCGACCACGTCGTAGCCGTGCTGGGAGCCGGGGGTGGCGGTGAGCAGGGGCGCGCTGTAGAGGTGGGTGACGCCCAGGTCGGCCAGGTAGCCGGCGAGGCCGGCGGTGGCGTCGAGGTCGAAGCCGGGGCGGACCTGGACACGGTAGGTCGACCCCACCCGCGTCGTCGTCGCCGTCGTGTCGTGGGGGTGGGGGGTGTCGGGCATGGGTCAGGCCGTCCTCTCCAGGACCAGCAGCGAGCGGTCGGGGACGCAGACGCTCCCGCCCGCCTCGACCACCGGGGTCTTCTCCGGATCCGGGTCCGCGGTGCTGATGACCAGCTCCCACCGCTGCCCGAACTCGGCCGGCGGCAGGGTGAAGTCCAGCGGCGCGTCGTGCGCGTTGAACAGCAGCAGGAAGGAGTCGTCCCGGTGGCGCTGGCCGTACTGGCCGCGTTCCGGGATGCCCTCGCCGTTGACGAACAGGGCCACCGAGCGGCCGAAGTCGTTGCCCCAGTCCTCGCCGGTCATCTCCCGGCCGTCCGGGGTGTACCAGGCCAGGTCGGGCAGGGCGGTGCCGGCGGCCCGGCCGCCGACCGGCAGCCCGGTGAAGAAGCGGCGCCGCTGGAACACCCGGTGCCGCATCCGGAACTCGGTGAGTCGCTGGACGAACGCGACCATTTCCTCGTCGGCCCGCTCCCAGTCGACCCAGGCCAGCTCGCTGTCCTGGCAGTAGGCGTTGTTGTTGCCGCGCTGGGTGCGGCCCAGCTCGTCGCCGTGGCCGAGCATCGGCACGCCCTGGGAGAGGATCAGGGTGGCCAGGAAGTTGCGCCGCTGGCGGGCGCGCAGGGCCAGCACGCCCGGGTCGTCGGTCTCCCCCTCGACGCCGCAGTTCCAGGAGCGGTTGTGGCTCTCCCCGTCCCGGTTCTCCTCGCCGTTGGCCTCGTTGTGCTTGTCGTTGTAGGAGACCAGGTCGTTGAGGGTGAACCCGTCGTGGCAGGTGACGAAGTTGATGCTGTGGAACGGGCGGCGCCCGTCGTCCTGGTAGAGGTCGGCGGAGCCGGAGATCCGGGAGGCGAACTCGGCCAGCGTGGCCGGCTCGCCGCGCCAGAAGTCCCGCACGGTGTCCCGGTACTTGCCGTTCCACTCGGTCCACTGGGGCGGGAAGTTGCCGACCTGGTAGCCGCCGGGGCCGACGTCCCACGGCTCGGCGATCAGCTTGACCCGGCCGACCACCGGGTCCTGCTGCACCACCTCGAAGAAGGTGGAGAGGCGGTCCACCTCGTAGAACTCCCGGGCCAGGGTGGCCGCCAGGTCGAAGCGGAAGCCGTCGACGTGCATCTCGGTGACCCAGTAGCGCAGCGAATCCATGATCAGCTGGAGCGAGTGCGGGCTGCGCACGTTGAGGCTGTTGCCGGTGCCGGTGTAGTCGACGAAGTAGCGGCGATCCTCCTGCGAGAGCCGGTAGTAGCTCGGGGTGTCGATGCCCTTGAAGCTCAGCGACGGCCCGAGGTGGTTGCCCTCGGCGGTGTGGTTGTAGACCACGTCGAGGATGACCTCGATGCCGGCGGCGTGCAGCGCCTTGACCATGCCGCGGAACTCCTGCACCTGCTGGCCGAGCCGGCCCAGCGCCGAGTAGCCGTGGTGCGGGGCGAAGAAGCCGATGGTGTTGTAGCCCCAGTAGTTGCGCAGCCCCAGGTCGGCCAGGCGGTGGTCGTGCACGAACTCGTGCACCGGCATCAGCTCGACCGCGGTCACCCCGAGCCGCTTGAAGTAGTCGATCATCACGGGTGAGGCGATCGCCGCGTACGTGCCGCGCAGCTCCTCCGGGATGTCCGGGTGGCGCATGGTCAGCCCGCGCACGTGCGCCTCGTAGATCACGGAATGGTGGTAGGGCGTGCGCGGCGGCCGGTCGTTGCCCCAGTCGAAGTACGGGTTCACCACGACCGACTTCGGCATGAACGGCGCCGAGTCGGAGTCGTTGCGCCGGTCCGGGTCGCCGCCCACCTCGTAGTCGTAGACGGCCGGGTCCCAGCTGACCTCCCCGTCGACGGCCTTGGCGTACGGGTCCAGGAGCAGCTTGTGCGGGTTGCACCGGAGCCCGTTGGCCGGGTCCCACGGCCCGTGCACCCGGTAGCCGTAGCGCTGGCCGGGTTCGATGCCCGGCAGGTAGGCGTGCCAGACGTACGCGTCGACCTCGCGCAGCTCGACCCGGAGCTCGGCGCCGGTGTCCCACTCGTCGAACAGGCAGAGCTCGATCTTGTCCGCCACCTCGGAGAAGATCGCGAAGTTGGTGCCCATCCCGTCGTAGGTGGCGCCGAGGGGGTAGCTCTCGCCCGGCCAGACCTGCATGTCGCTCCTTCGCCATGATCATGAGCGCACCGGACGGGCGGGCCGCCGGTGCGCACGCCGCTAATGCCCCGCCCCACGCTCCGCCAATCCACCCGTTCGGACCGTAACCGAAATCCACCCACCTGAGGCCGGCTGGACCTTCGGGTGTCATCCGTCACGATCGCCCTTTTCGGGATGCGGGTTCGCGCCGGATGGCTTTTCCTGGATCCCGGACGCGCGTGCCCGCGCGCGGTCCCGCCCGGCCGTTCGGCCGTCCCCACCACGCGCCCCACGCCGCCAGTGACGGCGGCGCGTACCAGCACGCTTGGACGGAGATCGATGTGACCACCCTGCGGGTCGGCGCGCAGCCCGCCACCGCGACGGACCGGACCCACCGGCCCACCCTCACCTCCCGCCCGACCATCCCACCGCAGCCCGGCGTGCCGCCCCGGGCGCGGCGCATCCTCATGCTGTCGTGGGAGTACCCGCCGGTGCTCGTCGGTGGCCTCGGTCGCCACGTGCACGCGCTCTCCGTCGCCCTCGCCGCCGCCGGCCACGAGGTCACCGTCGTCACCCGGCACGCCGAGGGCGCGCCGCTGGAGGAGTACGCCGACGGCGTGCGGATCGTCCGCGCCGCCGAGGATCCGGTCACCTTCCCGCTGGCCACCGGCTCGCTGCTGGCCTGGACCATGGCGTTCAACCACACCCTCACCCGGGCCGCCCTGCGCGCCGCCGAGTCCGGCGCGTACGACGTCATCCACGCCCACGACTGGCTGGTGGCGCACACCGCGATGACGCTGCGCGAGCACCTGGACGTCCCGCTGGTCAGCACCATCCACGCCACCGAGGCGGGCCGGCACCAGGGCTGGCTGCCTGAGGAGATGAACCGCACCATCCACGGCGTCGAGCACTGGCTGGCCACCGAGTCCGGCCGGGTGATCGTCTGCTCCGGCTACATGCGCGACGAGGTGGGCGCGCTGTTCGGGGTGGACCCGGCCCGCGTCGACGTGGTCCCCAACGGGGTGGAGCCGCACCGCTGGCGGGTGCCCGGCTCGGCGGTCGCCGCCGCCCGGGCCCGGTTCGCCGGGGACGGCCCGCTGGTCACCTTCGCGGGCCGGCTGGTCTACGAGAAGGGTGTGCAGCACCTGCTGGCCGGGCTGCCCCGGCTGCGCGACCGGCACCCCGGGCTGCGCGCGGTGATCGTCGGCGACGGGCCCTACCGGGCGACCCTGGAGGCCGAGGTGCACCGGCTCGGGCTGGGCGCCACCGTGAGCATGCCGGGCTTCCTGGGCGGCACCGAGCTGCCCGCCGTGATGGCCGCCTCCGACTGCTTCGCGGTGCCGAGCATCTACGAGCCGTTCGGGATGGTGGCCCTGGAGGGGGCCGCCGCCGGCGCGCCGCTCGCGGTGTCCCGCACCGGCGGGCTGGCCGAGATCGTCGAGCCGGGCGTCACCGGGTTGACCTTCGCCCCGCAGGACCCGGACGGGCTCTCCGAGGCGGTGCACGCGCTGCTCGCCGACCGGGACACCGCCCGGCTGCTCGCCCGGCGCGCCCGCGCCATGGTCCACGAGCGGTACGGCTGGTCAGCCATCGCGTCCCGCACCGCCGCCGCGTACGCCGCCGCCATCGCCCAGGACGCCGCGTTCACCGCGGAGCGGGCCGAGCAGCGGATGGCCCTCGGCCGGTCCCGGCCCGTCCTGCCCGAGGGCAACCTGCTCGCGGCCGCCGGCCTGCGCTGAGTCCGGACCACGACGGCCGCCGACCCCCGCGTGGGGGGCGGCGGCCGTCGTCACGGTCAGCCCGCTCGCTGGTCGTGCGGCACGGTGACGGTCACCGTGCAGCCGACCGGCCGGCCGATCTCGTCGTGGCCCGCGTACCGCAGGGTGTAGACGCGGTCCCCGCCGTCGCCGGGCCGTTCCGCGCGGAGCCGGCCGGTGGTGCCCGGCGCGCCGGCGACGAAGCCCTCGATGTCGGCGCCGTCGCCGCCGGTCACCTCGGCCAGGGTCAGGGCGTGCGGCCCGAGCACCCCGTCGGGCAGGTCCACCGACACGGCGATGTCCACCATCCGGTGGTCGGGCGGCCACAGCACCGGCCGGTCCACCGCGCAGTCCAGCGGGCGGGTGGGCACCGGCTCGGGCAGGGTGGCCACGGCGTGCCCGATCGTCGCGGTCAGCCGGCCCCCGGCCTCGTAGTACATGTGCGCGGTCCGGCCGTCGAAGTAGAAGGTCGGGGCGGCCGAGCGGCCCAGGTCCGGCGCCACGTCGAGCGAGTCGTGCACGGTCCCGAGGTGCACCTCCCGGTCGAAGTCCTCGCCGACGTCCACGGCGTGCATGTTGCCGTCGGTGGCGTGGAAGATCACCAGGTTGCGTCCCTGCCAGCGGAGGAAGAACGGTCCGGAGGCGTTCGGGCCCTCATTGCCCTGCGGGGTGACGATCGGGTCGGGCTGGATGGTCCAGGTGCGCGCGTCCGGCGAGACCGCCCAGCGGATCCGCCGGGAGACCGGGCCGGTCGGGCCGGGCGCCGCGGCCGTGGGGTTGTCCATGAACAGCATCAGGTACCGGCTGCCCAGGCGGGGCACCGACTGCTCGAACACCCGGGCGTACGAAGTCTCGCCGCCGGTGGTGGCGTCCCGGCTGACCGCCGTGCCGCCGTAGTCGAAGTGGATGCCGTCGGTGGAGGTGGCGTACCGGGTGATCGAGTTCTCGCCGTGGAAGTAGAGGAAGAGCTTCCGCTCCCCCTCGACCCAGATCGCGTGCGGCGACGAGATGTGGCTGACCGCGGAGTAGTACGGCGGCCAGTTGTTGCTGACCAGCGGGTTGGCCCGGTACTCGGTCCACGGGCCGTCGATCGAGTCGGCGTACGCCAGGGCGATGCCGCCGGGCCGCTCGTGCGGGGCGTAGTAGAGGTAGTACGTGCCGAGCGGGTGTGCGAAGTAGTCGGCGGCCCGGATCACGCTGGGGAAGATGAACTCGTTCGTCGGGTTGTAGGCGAGGGCGCTCTTGTCGAACGCCGTACCGGCGTAGCTGAAGTGCGGGAACTCGAACGTCGGCTCGGCGGCGGCGGGTGCGGCGCCGCCGAGCGCGGCGACGAGCAGGCCCGCGCCGGCCGCGGCCACGGCGGCGCGGCGGCGGGACGAACCGGGTGCAGTCGGCATGTCGGCCTTCCTGTCCTTGACGGCGGTGGGGGTGTCCACGGTGGAGCGACGCCGACCGTAGGCACGCACGGTGACGGTCGGCGGAGGAGCGGCGCGATGATCGTCGACGCGGGGGCGCCGATCGACCCTGATAATACGTATTAGCCTTAATTCCTTTCGGATGCTGCCCTCCCCGGGCGGCAGCTGTCAAGACCGCCCTCCGCGCATCCGGTCGCCGCGCACGGCGGCCTTGCCGACTTCCCGCTGGTCATCGCTAATCCGCATTAGTTCAGGGAGTTCATCCCCCGGAAATGTTCCGGCCAGGTCTTGACACCGCACTCCCCGGACCGCGAGGCTTCCTCCCGACGCCGTTCGTTAATACGCATTAACCCGACCGGGAAGGCCCCCGTGACCTCGACCCCCAAGCGCCTCACACAGCGTGACATCGCGCGGCTGGCCGGTGTCAGCCAGGCGACCGTCTCCCTGGTGCTCAACAAGCGGGCCGACGCGGACGTGCGCATCGCGCCCGGGACCCGCGACCGGGTGCTGCGGGTGATCGCGGAGACCGGCTACGCCGCCGACCCGGTGGCCCGCCGCCTGGCCGCTCGGTTCAACCGGATCATCGGCGTCTTCACCTACGAACCGGCCTTCCCGAGCGGCAGCCGCGACTTCTTCCACCCGTTCCTGGTCGGCATCGAGGAGTACGCCGAACGTGCCGGCTGCGACCTGCTGCTGTTCACCAGCGCGCCGGTGGTCGACGGCCGGCGGCGGATCTTCCACCAGGACAACCGGCTCCGGCTGGCGGACGGCTGCATCCTGCTCGGTCGCGAGATCGACGCCGCGGAACTGCACCGGCTCAACCGCGACGGCTACCCGTACGTGGCGGTCGGGCGCCGCGACGACGCGGGCGGCCCGGTCCCCTACGTCGGTGCCGACTACGCCAGCGCCGTCGGGGAGGCGGTCGAGCGGGCCCTCGCCCACGGCCACCGCCGGCTGGCCTACCTGGGGTTGGGCTCGACCGCGGAGTCCTCCGAGGACCGCCGCCGGGGCTTCGTCCAACACGCGGCGGACGCGGAGAGCGCCCGGCAGCTCAGCGCGGCCGGACGCGAGGTCGAGGGGATCCTCGACGAACTGCTCGACGACCGGGCCACCGCCGTCTTCGCCGAGGACTACGCCACCGCGGTCGCGCTGGACCTGGCCGCCCGGCGGCGCGGGCTGAGCGTGCCCGGCGACCTGTCGGTGCTCACCCTCGGCGACCCCACCACGCCGGTGCCCACCGAGATCACCTTCAGCGGCTTCCACATCCCCCGCGAGGAGATGGGCCGGCAGGCGGTCGAGGTGCTGGCCGGCGTGATCGACGGCAGCGCCACCGGCCTGCCGCAGCGACTTCTCCCCTGCGAACCCGTCGAGGGCGAGACCCTCGGCACCCCCGATCCGGCGGTCGAGCGCCGCTGAGCGGCGACCGCCAACTGGAAGGAAGCAAGTGGCACAGATGCGTGCGGACGTCCTCGTTGTGGGCGGCGGGCTCGGCGGCGTCGCGGCGGCACTCGCCGCCGCCCGCGCGGGCCGGTCCGTCGTCCTGACCGAGGAGTTCGACTGGCTGGGCGGGCAGCTCACCAGCCAGGCGGTACCGCCGGACGAGCACTCGTGGATCGAGCAGTTCGGCGCCACCGCCAGCTACCGGGCGCTGCGCACCGGGATTCGCGACTACTACCGCCGGCACTACCCGCTGACCGAGCGCTCCCGCCGCTGGACGGACCTCAACCCGGGCGCCGGCTGGGTGAGCCGCCTCTGCCACGAGCCGCGGGTGGCCGTCGCGGTGATCGAGGAGATGCTGGCGCCGTACCGGGGCGCCGGGTTGCTGACCGTGCTCCAGCCGTACCGGCCGGTGGCGGTGGCGACCGACGGCGACCGGGTCGTCGGGGTCACCGTGGCGCACCGCGACGGCGACCAGCGGATCGAGATCACCGCGCCGTACACGCTGGACGCCACCGAGACCGGTGAGCTGCTGCCGCTGTCCGGCACCGAGTACGTGACCGGGTTCGAGTCGCGGGAGGAGACCGGCGAGCCGAGCGCGCCCGCCGAGGCCCAGCCGATGAACATGCAGGCCGTCTCCGTCTGCTTCGCCATCGACCACGTCGACGGCGACCACACCATCGACCGCCCGGCCGGGTACGACTTCTGGCGCGACTACAAGCCCGACTTCTGGGGCGACCGGATGCTGTCCTGGCGCTCGCCGCACCCGCGGACGCTGGAGATCGTCGAGCGCAGCTTCACCCCGAACCCCGACGACGACCCGCTGGCCGTCAACGCCGACCAGCGGGTCAACCCCGGCGACGGCAACCTCTGGACGTTCCGGCGCATCGCCGCCCGGCGCAACTTCGTCGACGGCGCGTACGGCAGCGACATCACGCTGGTCAACTGGCCGATGATCGACTACTTCGAGGCACCGGTCATCGACGTGCCGAACGCCTCCTGGCACCTGGCCAAGGCGCGGGAGCTGTCGTACTCGGTGCTGTACTGGCTGCAGACCGAGGCGCCCCGGCCGGACGGCGGCACCGGCTTCCCCGGGCTGCGGCTGCGCGGCGACGTGACCGGCAGCGCCGACGGCCTGGCCCAGGCCCCGTACATCCGCGAGTCCCGCCGGATCCGGGCCGAGTACACCGTCGTCGAGCAGGACCTGTCCCTGGCCGTCCGGGGCGACCACGGCGCCGTCAGCTACCCGGACGCGGTGGGCGTGGGCATGTACCGGATCGACCTGCACCCGTCGACCGGCGGCGACAACTACATCGACGTCGGCTCCTGCCCGTTCGAGATCCCGCTCGGCGCGCTGATCCCGCGGCGGATGGAGAACCTGCTGCCGGCGGGCAAGAACATCGGCACCACCCACGTCACCAACGGCAGCTACCGGCTGCACCCGGTCGAGTGGAACGTCGGCGAGGTCGCCGGCCTGCTCGCCGACTTCTGTCTGGCGCGGGGCGAGTCCCCGCGCGCGGTCCGCAACACCCCCCGTCTGCTGGCCGACTTCCAGGACCGCCTCACCGCGGCCGGCGTGGAACAGCGCTGGCCGCGGATCGCGGGCTACTGAACACACCCCCGATGAGGAGAAGA
Organism: Micromonospora sp. MH33; assembly: GCF_003013775.1. Classification (NCBI taxonomy): domain Bacteria; kingdom Bacillati; phylum Actinomycetota; class Actinomycetes; order Micromonosporales; family Micromonosporaceae; genus Micromonospora; species Micromonospora sp. MH33. The sequence continues at coordinate 3,193 of NZ_MUYZ01000021.1, read as the reverse complement.
TTGTGAGATCAGGAAAGGCCCTGCGCGGCGTCGCCGTTGCGCTGGCCGGCGCGCTCGCCCTGACCGCCTGCGGCGGCGGTGGCGAGGCCGCCGACAGCGGTCCGGCAAAGCTGCGGATGACCGTCTGGTCGGCCAACGAGGCCCACCTCAAGCTGTTCAACGAGATCGCCGACGAGTACCGCAAGAACCACCCGGACGTGGCGGAGATCAAGTTCGACCCGCTGCCGTTCGACACCTACACCACCACGCTGACCACCCAGATCGCCGGCGGCAACGCCCCCGACCTGGCGTGGATCTTCGAGAACTCGGCGCCCGACTTCGTGGCCTCCGGGGCGCTGCTGCCGCTCGACGAGACGCTCAAGAAGGCCGAGGGCTACCAGTACGACGACCTCTCCCCCGCCACGCTCAAGCTCTGGCAGGACGGCGGCAAGCTCTACGCGTACCCCTTCTCGACCTCGCCGTTCGGGGTGTTCGTCAACACCGACCTGGTCAAGAAGGCCGGGCAGAAGACCCCGGCCGAGCTGATCGCGGCCGGGCAGTGGACCTGGGACAACGCCCTGGCCACCGCCGCCGCGACGGCCGGGAAGTCCGGCAAGGCCGGGCTGGTCATCCGGGACTTCGACTACAAGGGTTGGGACAACCTGTCCACCTTCTGGACCGGCTGGGGCGCCCAGGCGTGGTCCGAGGACGGGAAGTCCTGCGGGTTCGGCTCGCCGGAGATGGTCGACGCCATGACCACCCTCCACAAGGCGATCTTCACCGGCAAGGCGCTGCCCGGCCCGGGCACCACGGCCGACTTCTTCGCCGGCGACGCGGCCATGACCATCACCCAGATCTCCCGGGCCTCGCTGCTCAAGGAGGGCGGCTTCGGGTGGGACCTGGTGCCGCTGCCGGCCGGACCGAAGGGCGACTACGCGGTGGTCGGCCAGGCCGGCCTCGGGGTGCTGAAGAAGAGCCCGCACGCCAAGCAGGCGGCCGACTTCCTGACCTTCCTCACCAACCCCACGAACTCGGCGAAGCTCGCCCAGTTCTTCCCGCCGCCCCGACAGTCGCAGCTGACCGCCGAGACGCTCGCCAAGACGAACCCGAAGCTCAAGCCGGAGCAGCTGCAGAAGGTCGTCATCGACGGCATCACCAACGGTGTGGTCAAGCCCAACCACGCCGGGCAGGCCGAGCTGAGCCAGCAGGTCCGCGCCGGCCTGGACCCGCTGTGGCAGCCGAACGCGGACGTCAAGGCCGTGCTCGACGGCGTCTGCGCCAAGATCCAGCCGCTGCTGGCGAAGTGACCATGTCCCGGACGGACACCCGGGTGGGGCGGGTCGCGCAGACCCGCCCCGCCCCGGGCCGGACCCGGCGCCCCTGGTGGACCACCCGGCGCCGGGACCAGCTCACCGGATACCTCTTCGTCGCCCCGCAACTGCTCGGCAGCGCGGTCTTCGTGATCCTGCCGCTGATCCTGGTGATCTGGTACAGCCTGCACGAGTGGAACGTGCTCGCCGGCACGTTCGACTACGTCGGCGCGGACAACTACACCGCGCTCGCCGACGATCCCAACCTGGGGCCGGTGCTGCGGGCCACCGGGGTCTTCTCGGTCGGGCTGGTGGTGGGCAACCTCGCGCTGGCGTTGCTGCTCGCCGTGCTGCTCAACCAGAAACTGCGCGGGACGATCCTGTTCCGCACCCTGTTCTTCTCCCCCGTGGTGGTCTCCCTGGTGGCCTGGACCATCGTCTGGGGCTTCCTGCTCCAGGACAACGGCGGGATCAACGGCCTGCTCGACACGCTCGGCGTGGACGGGCCGAACTGGCTGCGCGGCGAGGGCACCGCGATGGTGTCCGTGATCGTCGTGCAGGTGTTCAAGAACGTCGGCCTCAACATGGTGCTGTTCCTGGCCGCGCTCCAGGGCGTGCCCGCCGAGCTGTACGAGGCCGCCGAGGTCGACGGGGCCGGCCGGCTGCGCCAGTTCTGGCGGATCACCGTGCCGCTGATCAGCCCCACGATCCTGCTCACCTCGATCATCACGGTGGTCGGCTCGTTGCAGGTCTTCGCGCAGATCGCGGTGCTCACCCAGGGCGGGCCCGGCACCTCCACCACCGTGCTCGTCTACTACCTCTACCAGCAGGCGTTCCAGTTCCATCACTTCGGCTACGGCGCCACCCTGTCGATCGTGCTGTTCGCGATCGTCCTGGCGCTCACCGTGCTGCAGTGGCAGATGCGCAGGAGGTGGGTCTTCCATGAGTCGTGACCTGTCGCCCCGGGCCAAGCTGGTGCTCTACGGGGTGCTGCTGGTGCTCGCCGTCCCGTTCGTCTTCCCGACCTGGTGGATGGTCACCTCGTCGCTGAAGCCGGTGGCGGACATCTTCGCCTTCCCGCCGCAGCTCTGGCCGAGCAACCCGCGGCTGGAGGCGTACCACCGGGTGTTCGAGCTGCAGCCGTTCGGCCGGCAGTACCTGAACAGCCTCTACATCGCCCTGGTGGTCACGGTCGGCACGCTCGCCGTGTCCGCGCTGGCCGGGTACGCGTTCGCCCGGATCCGGTTCCGCGGGCAGAACGTGCTGTTCCTGGTGGTCCTCGCCGGCCTGCTCATCCCGAGCGAGGTGACGATCGTGCCGCTGTTCCAGATGTTCTTCAAGCTCGGCCTGATCGACACCCACTGGCCGCTGCTCCTGGTGCCGATCTTCGGCGCGCCGAGCGTGCTGGCCACCTTCATCATGCGGCAGTTCTTCATCGCGCTCCCCGGCGAGCTGGAGGAGGCGGCCCGCGTCGACGGGCTGGGCCGGTTCGCCACCTTCTGGAAGATCGCCCTGCCGCTGTCCCGGCCCGCCCTGGGCGCGGTGGCCATCTTCACCTTCCTGCACAGCTGGAACCTCTACCTGGAGCCGATCGTGTTCCTCTCCTCCCCGGAGAAGTTCACCCTGCCGCAGGCGCTCACCCAGTTCGTCGACGCGTACGGCGGGCCGATGTGGGACGTGCAGCTCGCCGCCGCCTCGATGACCGCCCTGCCGGTGCTGGTGGTCTTCGTCGTCGCCCAGAAGCAGTTCGTCGAGGGCCTCGCACACACCGGCCTGAAGGGATGACCGCCCCCGGCCCGTGGGTCGGCGTCGACATCGGCGGGACGAAGACCCTCGCCGCGCTGGTCGGCCCGGACGGCCGGGTGCGGGGCCGCCGGCGTGCCGGCACCCCGGCCGCCGCCGGC
>NZ_MUYZ01000209.1:0-12439 GCF_003013775.1 Micromonospora sp. MH33 | reverse complement strand
GTCGGTGCGGTGGGGTAGCCGGCCGGCTGGCCGGGAACCGCGGCGTGGCCGGTCGGCGGGACGATGCGCGGCGGCAGGGGCCCCGGCCGGTCGGCCCCGGCCCGCCCCTGGTCGGCCGTCTCGTCGCCGCCCTGCCCCGGCACGCCGTCACCAGCCCCGTAAGCGCCCGTCATGATCGCCTTGTCCTCCCCCGTGACCGCCCCACCGACCGCCGACAGCCTTCGAGGCCGTCCGCGGCTCGATGGACCGTACCTGCGTGAACGGGGTTTGTCTTCCCCGATGTCCGACCCTGCCATCCCGGCGCAACCCGACCCTGGCACGCCATCTCCCGGACATCCCGCCGACACGCGCCCGACCGGCTGCGCACACCGGATCGCCCGGCGCACTAGGGTTGTCAGGTGACCGACGAACCACCCCTGCGCCGTCGGGCCGCCGAAAGCCGTACGGAAGAGGCCTCGCCGCATCCGTCGTCGGCCGCGCCGGAGCCGGCGGACGCGGGGACCGAACCCACCGCCGGCGGCCCTGTCCCGCTGACCGCCCCTCGCGAGGGGACACCCGCGCCGGTGGCCGCCCCGAGCGCGCTCGACGAGGTCGTGGCGCGTTTCGCGGCCGGCACCGGCCCGGTGGCCCTGGACGCCGAGCGCGCCTCCGGCTACCGCTACAGCCAGCGCGCCTACCTGGTGCAGCTGCGCCGGGCGGGCTCCGGTACGGCGCTGATCGACCCGCTGCCGCTGCCCGACCTTTCGGCTCTCGACGAGGCGATCGCCGAGGCCGAGTGGGTGCTGCACGCCGCCAGCCAGGATCTCGCCTGCCTCGCCGAGCTGGGGCTGCGCCCGCGCCGGCTGTTCGACACCGAGCTGGCCGCCCGGCTGGCCGGCTTCGAGCGGGTGGGCCTGGCCGCGCTGACCGAGCAGCTGCTCGGCTACAGCCTGGAGAAGCACCACTCCGCGGCGGACTGGTCGAGCCGGCCGCTGCCGGAGTCCTGGCTGACGTACGCGGCGCTGGACGTGGAGCTGCTGGTGGACCTGCGCGACGTGCTCGACGAGGAGCTGGACAAGCAGGGCAAGTCGGCGTGGGCGGCGGAGGAGTTCGCCGCGCTGGTGCGCAACGGCGCCCGCCCGCCCCGGGTGCGCGCCGAGCCGTGGCGCCGCACCTCGGGCATCCACCGGGTGCGCGGCGCGCGGGCGCAGGCCCGGGTCCGCTCCCTGTGGTACGCGCGGGACCAGATCGCCGCGCGGCGGGACGCCGCCCCGGGCCGGGTGCTGCCGGACTCGGCCATCGTGGCCGCCGCCGAGCTGGACCCGAAGGACGAGAAGACCCTGCTCACCCTTCCCGGTTTCGGTGGCCGCTCGGTGCGCCGGCTGGCGCGTACCTGGTTGGCGGCCCTGGACGAGGCGCGCCAGCTGCCGGACGACGCCCTGCCGGTGACCCCGGTGGTGGAGGGGCCGCCCCCGCCGCACCGGTGGGCGGAGCGGGACCCGGTGGCCGCCGGCCGGCTGGCCCGCTGCCGGGAGGTGGTCGTCGGCACCGCCGCCGCCCACAACCTCCCCGCGGAGAACCTGATCGCCCCGGACTACGTCCGCCGCCTGGCCTGGCAGCCCCCCGAGGAGATCACCGACGACACGGTCGCGGAGACCCTGCGCACCCTCGGCGCGAGGGAGTGGCAGCTCAGCCTCCTCCTCCCCGCCCTGACCCAGGCCCTCGACCTGCCCGCGTCCTGACCGTCTCCTGGTTGATCAAGAAGTTTGCGTCGGCAGGACGGCGGTTCCCGGGCGCAAACTTCTTGGTCAGCAGAAGCGGCCGGTGTGGGGTTGGCCACACGGGGGGTGGTGTCGGCGTTGGTTACTGGCGAGTAGCATCCGGGGAAACGCCAGTGCCGGCCGACCCTCGTTCGGTCCGTAGCGCCGCTCGGCGGCGCGGAGGCCGAATCATGGTCGAAGAGGAGGCTCCAAGTGCCCCGTGAAGTTCGGGATGTCGTCTTCGTCGACGGCGTCCGCACCCCGTTCGGCAAGGCGGGTGGCATGTACGCCAACACCCGCGCCGACGACCTGGTGATCCGCTGCATCCGCGAGCTGATGCGGCGCAACCCGCAGCTGCCGCCGGAGAAGGTGGAGGAGGTCGCCATCGCGGCCACCACCCAGATCGGCGACCAGGGCCTGACCATCGGCCGCACCGCCGCCCTGCTGGCCGGCCTGCCCAAGACGGTGCCCGGCTTCGCCATCGACCGGATGTGCGCCGGCGCCATGACCGCCGTCACCACCGTGGCCAGCGGCATCGCCGTGGGCGCCTACGACGTCGCCATCGCCGGCGGCGTCGAGCACATGGGCCGCCACCCGATGGGCGAGGGCGTCGACCCCAACCCGCGGATCATCGCGGAGAAGCTGGTCGACCCGTCCGCGCTGGTCATGGGCGCGACCGCGGAGAACCTGCACGACCGGGTCCCGCACATCACCAAGGAGCGCACCGACGCGTTCGCGCTCGCCTCGCAGCAGAAGACCGCCAAGGCGTACGCCAACGGCAAGCTCCAGGGCGACCTGGTGCCGGTGGCGATCCGCGACCCGGAGGCCGGCTGGGGCCTGGCCACCACTGACGAGGCTCCCCGGGAGACCTCGCTGGCGAAGCTCGCCACCCTCAAGACCCCGTTCCGCCCGCACGGGAAGGTCACCGCGGGCAACGCGGCCGGCCTGAACGACGGCGCCACGGCCGCGCTGCTGGTCGCCGAGGAGACCGCCCGCGAGCTGGGCCTGCCGATCGGCATGCGGCTGGTGTCGTACGGCTTCGTCGGCGTCGAGCCCGAGGTGATGGGTGTCGGCCCCATCCCGTCGACCGAGAAGGCGCTGCGCATCGCCGGCCTGAGCATCGACGACATCGGCCTGTTCGAGCTGAACGAGGCGTTCGCCGTGCAGGTGCTGGCCTTCCTCGACCACTTCGGCATCGCCGACGACGACCCGCGGGTCAACCCGTGGGGCGGCGCGATCGCCATCGGTCACCCGCTCGCCTCGTCCGGCGTCCGGCTGATGACCCAGCTCGCCCGGCAGTTCGCCGAGCACCCCGAGGTCCGCTACGGCCTCACCGCCATGTGCATCGGCATCGGCATGGGCGGCACCGTGATCTGGGAGAACCCACACTGGACGGAGCCCAGCACGTCCGCGCAGGGGAAGGGCGACAACAAGTGAGCGCGCTCGCCGCACCGAACGAGGTCGTCACCAAGGCGCTGCTGCGCCAGGTGAACGTACCGGGGCTGGACCGCCCGGCCGCCCTCATCACCCTGGACAACGGCTTCGACCACACCAAGCCGAACAGCTTCGGCCCGGGCGGCCTGACCAGCCTGGACGAGGCGATCACCGCGGCCCTGGCGGCGAACCCGGCGTTCATCGCGGTCACCGGCAAGCCGTACATCTTCTGCGTGGGCGCGGACATCACCAGCCTGCCGGCGCTGGAGAACCGCGAGCAGGCGCTGGAGATCGGCCGGCTCGGCCACCGGGTCTTCGCCCGGCTCAAGGACAGCGAGGTCCCGACCTTCGCCTTCGTCAACGGCGCGGCGATGGGCGGCGGCCTGGAGCTGGCCCTGCACTGCCACTACCGGACCCTGTCGGCGGGCGCGGCGGCCCTGGCGCTGCCCGAGGTCTCGCTCGGCCTGGTCCCCGGCTGGGGCGGCACCCAGCTGCTGCCGAACCTGATCGGCATCCCGGCGGCGACCCAGGTGATCCTGCAGAACCCGCTGATGCAGAACAAGATGCTCAAGCCGAAGCAGGCGGCCGAGATGGGCATCGCGGACGTGCTGCTGGAGCCCGCCGACTTCCTGGAGCGGTCCCTGGAGTGGGCGGCCGGCGTCGTCTCCGGCACGGTCACCGTGACCCGGCCCGAGGTCGACAAGGACATGTGGGCGGGCGTTCTCTACTTCGCCCGGCAGACCCTCGACCAGCGGCTGCACGGGGCGGTCCCGGCCGCGTACAAGGCGCTGGACCTGCTGGAGACCGCGAAGGACGCGGACTTCGCCGCCGGCACCGCGGCCGAGGACGAGGCCCTGGCCGACCTGGTCTTCTCCGAGGAGCTGCGCAGCGGCCTGTACGCCTTCGACCTGGTGCAGCGGCGGGCCAAGCGGCCGGCCGGCGCGCCGGACAAGGGCCTGGCCCGCCCGGTCACCAAGGTAGGCATCGTGGGCGCCGGCCTGATGGCCAGCCAGCTCGCCCTGCTCTTCGCCCGCCGCCTCCAGGTGCCGGTCGTCATGACCGACCTGGACCAGTCCCGGGTGGACAAGGGCGTCGGCTACGTGCACACCCAGATCGAGAAGGCCGTCAGCAAGGGCCGGATGGACAAGGGCACCGCCGCCCGGCTGTACGGCCTGGTCAGCGGCTCGGTCGACAAGTCCGTCTTCGCCGACGCCGACTTCGTCATCGAGGCGGTCTTCGAGGACCTGACCGTCAAGAAGCAGGTCTGGGCCGAGCTGGAGAAGATCGTCAAGCCGGAGGCGGTGCTCGCCACCAACACCTCCAGCCTGTCGATCACCGAGATGGCCGCCGACCTGGAGCACCCGGAGCGGGTGGTGGGCTTCCACTTCTTCAACCCGGTCGCCGTGCTGCCGCTGCTGGAGATCGTCCGCGGCGAGCGGACCGACGACGCCACGCTGGCCACCGCGTTCGCGGTCGGCAAGCAGCTCAAGAAGTCCAGCGTGCTGGTCAAGGACGCCCCGGCGTTCGTGGTCAACCGGCTGCTGACCCGCTTCCTCGGCACCGTCTTCGCCGCCGTCGACCAGGGCACCCCGCTGGACGTGGCGAACAGCGCGCTGGACCCGCTGGGCCTGCCGATGCGCCCGCTCGCCCTGCTCCAGCTGGTCGGCCCGGCCGTGGCGTACCACGTGGGCGGCACCCTGCACGCCGCCTTCCCGGACCGGTTCGGTGTCAGCGAGAACCTCAAGCGGATCGCCGACTCGGGCCAGCCGATCGTGGTCGACGACCAGGTCAACGAGGACGTCGCCAAGCTGCTCGTGGTCGGCGACCAGCCGCTCACCGCCGAGCAGGTCCGGCAGAACGCGCTGGACGCGCTGGCCGAGGAGATCCGGCTCATGCTCGACGAGGGGGTCGTCGCCGAGGCGCAGGACATCGACCTGTGCATGATCCTCGGCGCCGGCTGGCCGTTCCACCTGGGCGGCGTCACGCCGTACCTGGACCGGACCGGCACCTCCGAGGGGGTCACCGGCCGCCGGTTCCTGCCCCGCGGGGTCGCCAGCCTGCGGTGACAACTCCAGCCCGGCGCGTCTGACGCCGCGCCGCGACCTGGAGCCGTCAGCTGACCCCACCGCACGCCCCACCCTGATCGCGGTGGCCGATCGTCCCTCCCGGACGGTCCGGCCACCGCGATCGGCGTTTCCACCCCGAACCGGTCACGACGGGCCGCCGGGTCGTCACCGGCCGGACACCCTGCGCTCACCGCCGGAACACCGCCCGGCCGGCCCGGTCACGACCCGGTTCCGGTTTCGTCACGTGGGCAGCGGCCGGACAATGCGGTGTCGGTGTCGCTCGCTACGATCACGCGTCCGGATTTCTTACAGGAGCTGACACCATGTCCCAGCCGCCGTCCAGTCCCTACCCCGGTTCCTACCCCCCGCCGCAGCAGCAGCCCGGCGGCTACCAGCCGCCGCAGCAGCCGCAGTACGGCGGTGGCTACCCGCCGGCTCCGCAGCAGCAGCCGCAGTACGGCGGCGGCTACCCGGAGACCAGCCAGCCCGGCCAGCAGTACGGCGGCGGCTACCCGGAGACCAGCCAGCAGTACGGCCAGCAGCCCGGCCAGCAGTACGGCGGCGGCTATGTCGAGACCGGCCAGCCCGGCTACGGCGCCCCGGCCCCGCTGCCGCCGAAGAAGAAGTCGAGCGCCGGCAAGATCGTGCTGATCGTGCTGGCCGTCGTGCTGGTGCTCTGCGTGGGCGGTGGCGCCATCGCCTTCTTCGCCACCAAGGACAAGGTCGGTGAGGTGGTCACGGCCACCAAGACCCGCCTGGTCGAGCCCCCCACGCTGGCCGGCCGGCCGAAGGTCTCCGAGCCGCAGCTCCAGCAGGCCGCCACGCAGATGAAGTCGGAGATCGCCAAGGACGTCCCGAACGCCACCAGCACGGTCGGCGCCTTCTACGGCGAGCCGGAGAAGAAGGACCTGGTCATGATCGCCGGCGCGTCCGGTGTCATCGCCGACCCGAAGAAGGAGATGGCGGACGCCATCACGGCGATCACCCCGGAGCTGGGCGCCAAGGAGTTCAAGACGGTCGACGCCGGCCCGCTGGGCGGCGACGCCAAGTGCGGCGACGGCAAGACCGAGGACATCCCGGTGGCCGTCTGCATCTGGGCCGACAGGGGCAGCCTGGGCATGGTGGTGGTCTACTTCAAGTCCGCGGCCGAGATCCAGTCGGAGTTCGTCACCATGCGCGGCGAGATCGAGAAGCAGGGCTGAGCCCTCGCAGACCCGGTGGACCGGGCCCCCGCCCTGCGGCGGGGGCCCGGTCCCGTATCACCGGTCAGGCCGAGGCGGCCCGCTCGGCCGGGCTGCGGCAGACGCAGAACTCGTTGCCCTCGGGGTCGGCGAGCACCACCCAGCCGGTGCCGTCCGGCCTGCGGCGGTCGGCGACCAGGCTGGCTCCGAGGTCGCGCAGCCGCGCCACCTCCTCGTCCCGGGTTCCCTCGGCCGCGTGCACGTCGAGGTGGAACGCGCCCTTGCCGTGCCGCTCCCCCACCGAGACGAAGAGCAGGTCGGGGCCGTGGCCGTCGGGCGCGGCGAGGACGGCCTCCGGGTCGCCCGGGTGGTCGTCGTCGTTCAGCTTCCGGTCGAGCACCCGGGCCCACCAGCTGGCCAGGGCGTACGGGTCGTCGGTCTCGACGGTGACGCAGTGGATCTGTGCACTCACGGTGCTTCCTCCTGGATCGGAGTGCGCCCCGCGGGAGTGAAGAGAAGGTCAGCGGGGGTCGCGGGGCGCGGAACGGTTCACGGTGAACATCGACCACACCCCCTTCCACACGTCGGGCTGACGGAGACGATCATGTCACCACCCGGGGGCGGAGACAAGGCCGGCCCGGCCCCGCGAGGCGGGACCGGGCCGGTAGAAAACCCGGGTCACGGGCCGACGAAGACCGCCTTCGCCCGCCAGTCGACGCCGTCCACCGCCGGGCCGCTGCGCACGGTGAACGCCGCGACCGGCGCACCGCCCGCCCAGTCCGTGGCCGACAGCTCGCCCGTGCTGCGGTTGACCTTGTAGAGGGTGTTGCCGGTCAGGAAGACCGACCCGGCGTCGGCGAAGCCGCTCGCCCCGGCGACGGTGAACTTCTCCGCGCCCACCACGCCGCTGTCCGGGGTGAACCAGCGCCAGAACAGGCCGCCCTGCCCGGCGAGCGTGTAGTAGAGCCGGCCGCCGCTGTAGAACATGCCGCTGACGTTGGGGATCTCGGGATAGAAGTTGTTCGTCACGCCGGCGTACGTCTGGCCGGCCGGGCCGGAGTCCGTCACCACCGCGTCCCAGTAGGCGTCGTGGTACGGGTCGACCGGCGACGCGGCGCCGAAGGTGGACCCGTTGAAGGTGCGCCGCCACAGCGACCCGTTCATCCCGTAGAAGAGCGTGCCGCCGACCCAGAACGCGCCCCGCGCGGTGGACCACGCGGTGCCGTCCGGGGCCGCCACCGGGCTGGCCGCGCCGACCGCGGCGACCCCGTCGTACGAGCGGACCTGCACCTCGTCGCCGGTGCCGGTGGGCGGGGCGCCGGTCTTGACGATCTCGATGCCGTCGACCAGCGGGTTCTCCACCACGTGCCGGAAGTCGACGTCGATCGAGCCGTCGCTGACCACGGTGAACGACCGCATGGTGCCCACGTTGTGCCCGACGCTGGCGGAGAGGTCCAGGTCGTCCAGGACGGTCGTCCCCTCCAGAGCCACGTCGAAGACCCGGGAACCGGCCGCGGCGGTGCCGTCGTACCGGTTGGCCAGGTAGAGCCGGACCTGGACCTCGGTGCCCGCGGGCACCGGGAACTGCCAGCTCATCTCCGGGTCGCCGGCGGGGTCCCAGCGCTCGTCGCTGTAGAGCGCGGCCGGCGTGCCGGCCGGCACGGTGGCGTCCACGGCGCCCACCGGCGCGAAGCCGGCGGTGCTGCTGCCGGCGTTGTGGTAGGGGCTGGGGTTGCCGCCGTCGTCGGCCGCCCAGTCCGGTCCGCTGTCCGTCGAGGCGACCAGCGGGCCACCGGCGTTGACCCGGTGCAGCACGTTCGTGGGCGCCGGGACACCGGCCTGGTACACGTTCCCCGGGAGGGTGGCCGTGGTGGTCGGGTGCGGCGCCGTGCCGCCGGCCAGCGGGAAGAACGCGATCCGCTCCCGCCGGTACTGGAAGTTGCCGATCCACGAGGTGTCCGAGCCGACCCAGAGGCCGGCCGGGGTGACCAGCAGCTCGGAGGCGCCGATGCCGCGCGGGTGCCGGCCCGGGTTCCAGGACAGTGGCAGGCCGGTGCGCGGGTCGAGGGCCGCGATGCTGGCCCGGCCGACCGCGCCGGCCTGGGCGGAGTCGCCGCCGAAGCTGTTGTTCAGCCAGCGGAAGTGGCCACCGACGTAGACCGCCTGCTCGCTGATGCCGACGGAGAGGTAGGTGTCGCCGCCGGTGTAGTCGACCCAGGTCGGCTGGAGGTCCGCGCCGGTGGCGCCGGCCTCCCAGCGGGCGGCGGCGTCGCAGAGCGTGCCGCCGTTCGGCGCGCCGGTGGTCACCACCACGAAGTAGCTGCCGTCCGGGGCGAACGCGATGTCCCGCATGTACGAGTCGAACGCCCACCAGGCGCAGCGCGGGGTGTACCGGCTGGTGTTCCAGTCGGCCACGGTGGCCGTGGTGGCGCCCAGGTCCAGCTTCACGATCTGGTCGTGCGGCACCCCGTCGGCCTTCTTGAAGTTGCCGATCACGACGAGCTTCGTGCCGTCCGGGGAGACGGCCAGCTTGTCGGCCCCGACGCCGGCGTTCGCGCCGCTGACCCCGTCGTAGTTGTGGTGCTCGGTGAGCGTGGTGGTGAGATAGCTGTCCACCGCCCCGGTGCTCGCGTTGAGCGAGGCGAGGCCGCCGCGCGGGTTGGGGTTGCCGGCCGTGGTGAAGATGCCACCGACCAGCAGCCGGCCGCCGACCAGGGCGACGTCGTTCACCAGCCCGTTGAACGCCGGACCGGCGAAGCTGGTGACCACCGCGCCGGTGGCGACGTTGAGCAGGGCGACCTTGCGCCGGGTGACCCCGTTGACGGTGTTGAACTTGCCGGCCACGAAGACCGTCCCGGCGGTGGGTCCGGCGACCACCGCGTACACCTCGTTGTCGACGGTCGGCGCGAAGGCGGTGTCCACCGTGCCGGTGGCCTTGTCGAAGGCCAGCAGGTAGTTGCGGGTGATGTCGACATCGGACCCGCGGTTCTGCACCCGGGTGAACGAGCCGGCCACGATGATCTTCGTGCCGGCGTCGTGGATCGCGTCGACCGTGCCGTTCATGATGTCCGGCGAGGCGGTGGAGGGCGTCGCCCTGACCAGCGTGCTGTGGTCGGGCGCGGCGCCGGCGGGACCGGCCGGGGCCAGCCCGGCGGCGGTGAGCGCGACGGCGGCGAGGGCCACGAGGACACGGCGCCCGAGGGCCGAGGGGTGGGTCACTGGCAGCTCCGGAGGATGGTGCGGACAGGCGTGTCGCAGCACTCACCCTGGGCCACCCGTCACGCGCCGTCCAGCACCGGCCACGCTTTCTGCCCGACCACCGCGCCGCTCCCGCCCGACCACCCGGGGCGGGCGGACGGGACAGCCGGGCCGGCCGCACGAACAGGTGGCCGCCGATGGTGGTTCGGCGGGCGGCGGCCGTCAGGTCGGCGGCGCGGCGCGTACCGTCGGACGGCCGCGCGGACGCCGATCGGCCCCTCAGGTGGCCGTGGGGGCGTCGGCCGACGGCAGGGTGACGGTCACCTCCAGGCCGCCGCCCGGTTGGGCGACCGCCTTCACGGTGCCGCCGTGCGCGTCGCAGACCGCGCGCACGATGGACAGTCCGAGGCCGGAGCCGCGGGCGCCGGTGCGTTCCTGCCCGCCGCGCCGGAACGGCTCGAACAACCCCGGCACGTCGGCGGGGGCGACCTCGAAGCCGGTGTTGCCGACCACCAGCCAGGACCGCTGCCCGTCGGCACCGGTCCGCACCCAGAGCCGGCCGTGCAGGTGGTTGTAGCGGACCGCGTTCTCCACCAGGTTGCCGGCGAGCCGGTCGAGCAGGCCCGGGTCGCCGACCACCGGGGCGGGCCGCAGCGAGGTGTGCACCTTCAGGCCGATCCGCTCGACCTCGCGGGCCATCGCGGAGAGCGCGTTGGCGGTGCCCACGGCGAGGTCGAACTCGGTGCGGCGGGCCAGCCGGCCGCCCGTCTGGGCCTCGCTGCGGGCCAGCACCAGCAGCGCGTCGACCAGCCCGTTGGCGCGTTCCGAGGCGTCCCGGACCACGCTGGCCATCCGGCGGTACTCGGCGAGGTCGGCCTCGTCGTCGCTGAGCGTCACGTCGATCTCGGTACGCATCACCGCGAGCGGGGTCCGCAGCTCGTGCGAGGCGTTGGCCACGAACCGCTTCTGCGCCTCGAACGCGGCGCTGATCCGGTCCAGCATGGCGTCGAAGGTCTCGGCCAGCTCGGCCACCTCGTCGTTCGCGCCGGACCAGCCGATCCGCTCGTCCAGGGTGGTCTCGCCGAGCCGGCGGGCGGTGGCGGTGACCTGGTGCAGCGGGCGCAGCGCCCGGCCGGCCACCGCGTACGCGCCGGCGACCCCGACCATGCTGATCGCCACCAGCGCCACGAGGCCCTTGACCAGCAGTTCCCGCGAGGCGGCGTCGATCAGTTGCCGCTGCCACTGCCCGGCGTCGAGGGTGCGGCCGTCGGCGAGCGCCACCGTGCTGCCGGGCAGCAGCTCGTCGGTGGGGCGCAGCGCGTCCCGGACCAGCAGCCAGGCCAGCAGCACCAGGATCGCCCCGGCCCCGACCAGCAGTACCCCGTTGAGCAGGGTGAGCCGCAGCCGCAGCGTGGGCCGCAACCTGGTACGCCCGGTCATGCGGGAACCTCGCCGATCCGGTAGCCCGCGCCGACCACCGTCTCGATGAGCGGCGGGTCGCCGAGCTTCTTGCGCAGCGTCATCACGGTGACCCGGACGATGGTGGTGAACGGGTCGGTGTTCGCGTCCCAGACCCGCTCCAGCAGCTCCTCGCTGGAGACCACCGCGCCGCGCGCCTTGATCAGCTCGGCCAGCACACCGAACTCCTTGTTGGTCAGGTCGACCGGCTCGCCCCGGCGACTGACCACCCGGCGGGCCGGGTCGAGCACCAGGTCGGCCACCTCCAGCACCGGCGGGGCGGCCGGGGTGGCCCGCCGGCCCAGCGCCTGCACCCGGGCGACCAGCTCGTCGAAGGCGAACGGCTTGGGCAGGTAGTCGTCGGCGCCGAGCTGCAACCCCTCCACCCGGTCGGCGACCGTGCCGCTGGCGGTCAGCATCAGCACCCGGGTCAGCGCCCCGGAGGCGACCAGGTCGGCGCAGATCCGGTCGCCGTGCACGCCGGGCAGGTCCCGGTCCAGGATCACCACGTCGTAGCGGGTGACGAAGGCGGCCTCGTGCCCGGCGTCGCCGTCGTAGGCGACGTCGACCGCCATCCCGCGCTTGCGCAGCCCGCGCGCGATCGCGTCGGCGAGGTTCCGCTCGTCCTCGACCACCAGTACCCGCATCCCGGCCTCCCGCCTCGTGACCTCCCACAACCTAGTGCGGGCCGCCAAGCCTCCCGCGCCCGCCGTCGTTGCAAAAAACCTTCGGGTACGCGATGCTCGCCGGCAGCGAGCGACAACCGCCCGGCCACCGGCCCGGGTCCGAGCCGACGGGAGCCCGCATGACCGCTGTCGACCCCGGCCGGGACGTGACGTACCACCGCTTCCGCTTCCCGGCGGACCTGCACCTGGGCACCGCCGACGGGGTGGCCGCCGGCCCGGACGGGCTGGTGCTCGCCGCGCCGGCCGACCGGGTGGAGCACACCGACCCGCACTCCGGCGACACGTCCGGGTACGACGCGGCGACCTGGACCTCCCCCGTGGTGCCGGTCGGCTTCGCCGCCGCCGAACTGGTCCCCTCCTGGACCGCCGACGCGCCGCCCGGCTGCTGGCTGCGGGTGGAGTTGCGCGGCTGGGCCGGGGACGCCGCCACCACCGGCTGGTACGAGCTGGGCCGGTGGGCCGCCGACGACACCACCATCCACCGCTCCTCGGTGCCCGGCCAGGCGGACGGCGCGGCCCGGGTCGCGGCCGACACGCTGCTCGTGACGGGCGCGACGGTCACCGGCTGGCAGGTCCGGGTCACCCTGCTGCGCCGCCCCGACGCCCCGGCCGGCCCGGTGCTGCGCACGCTCGGCGTGGTCGCCTCGGCCGGCGACACCCCCGGCCCGCCAGCCACC
>NZ_MUYZ01000208.1:0-12494 GCF_003013775.1 Micromonospora sp. MH33 | reverse complement strand
CCGGCGCGCCCCGCGGGCGCGTCCGCCGCCGACCTGCCCGCGCGGTACGCCGGCACCCGTCCGACCGCCGCCGCGTCGTGCGCCCGCCGCATGCGGAGGTGAGCCCGTGGCGCCCGTCCCGGCGGTCCGCACGCTCGGCGTGGAGGAGGAGTACCTGCTCCTCGATCCGGTGACCGGGCAGAGCCTGCCCGTGGCCGACCGGGTGCTCGCCGCGCTCGCCGGCCCGAGCCGGGAGCAGAGCCGGCAGGAGTTCCGGCACAGCATGGTCGAGATGGTGACGCCGATCTGCACCGACCTGGCCGAGCTGCGGGAGCACCTGGTGGCGCTGCGCCGGGCGGCGGCCGAGGCGGCCGAGGCGGCGGGAGCGCGGCTGGTGGCGGTCGCGGCGACGCCGGTGTGCGAGCCGCACCGCACGGTGCCGGACAAGGACCGCTACCGGGCCATGTCGCACCGGTTCGGGCCGGTGGCGCACGACCCGGCGGTCTGCGGCTGCCACGTCCACGTCGGGGTGCCCGACCGCGAACTCGCGGTGCAGGTCTGCAACCACCTGCGGCCCTGGCTGCCCGTGGTGCAGGCGCTCACCACCAACTCGCCGCTGCACGACGGGCAGGACACCGGGCACGCGAGCTGGCGCGCCATCCAGTTCGACCGCTGGCCCAGCGTCGGGCCGACCCCGCACTTCGACTCCGCGGCCGACTACGACCGCACGGTCCGGGAACTCGTCGACGCCGGCATCATGCTGGACGCCCAGATGGTCTACTGGTACGCCCGCCCGTCCGTCACCTACCCGACGGTGGAGATCCGGGTGGGCGACGTCTGCCCGACGGTGGACGACACCGTACTGGTCGCCGCCCTGCTGCGGGCCCTGGTCGACACGACGGTCGACGACGTGCGCGCCGGCCGGGCCGCGCCGCGGATCCGGGACTGCCTGGTGGCCGCCGCACACTGGCGCGCCGCGCACGACGGCGTGGACGGGGACCTGGTCGACCTGCGCGCGGGCGGGTCCCGGCCAGCCTGGGAGCTGATCGACGACCTGCTCGCCGCCGTGACTCCCGCGCTGGACCGCCGCGGCGACCTGGACGTGGTGCACCTCCAGCTCGACCGGCTGCGCCGCGACGGCAGCGGGGCCACCCGGCAGCGGCGGCTCCTGGCCGACACCGGCGGGGACGTCCGGGCGGTCCTGGACGAGCTGGCCGCCCGTACCCTCGACGCCTGAGCCGCGGGGCGGTCAGACGGGCGGGATGCCCGAGCGCCCGATCCGGGCCAGGTCGGGTTCGCCGTCGACCGTCCGGCTGGGCGGCGCCGCGGTCGGCTCGACCGGCTCGGTCCGGTCCTCGATCGCGGCGCCGCCGACCTCACGCATCAGGTCCGCGACGACGGCGAGGGCGGTGGCCTTGTCGGCGTACTGCCGGCCGGTGGCGATGACCTGGCCGTCGTCGCCCACCAGGGTGAACCCGTAGCTGCCGGTGTCGGCGGCGGCGATGAGGAACTTCATTCCCGCCCCTTACCCGGGCGGCGGGCGGCGACACCCGGGCCACCGGTCCGGCCGGTCAGTCGATGCCGTGCGCCTGCAACCACAGCTCCAGCAGCCCGAGCTGCCACAGCTTGTTGCTGCCGGCGGCGGCCCGCGCGCGGTCCGGCTCGGCGAGCAGTTCCGCCACGTACGCCGGCCGGAACAGCCCCCGCCGCCGGGCGGCCGGCGCGGTGAGGGCCTCGGCGACCAGGTCGCGCACCGGGCCGTCGACGTTGCGCAGCGCCGGGACCGGAAAGTAGCCCTTGGGCCGGTCGATCACCTCGGCCGGCAGCACCGACCGGGCCACCTCCTTGAGCACGCCCTTGCCGCCCTGGGCCGTCTTGTGCTCGGGCGGACAGGCGGCGGCCAGCGTGACGAGGTCCTGGTCGAGGAAGGGCGTACGCACCTCCAGTCCCCAGGCCATGCTCATGCTGTCGACCCGCTTGACCGGGTCGTCGGGCAGCATCAGGTGGGTGTCCAGGCGCAGCACGGCGTCCAGCGCCGTCTCGGCGCCCGGGGCGGCCAGGTGCGCCGCCAGCACCTCCCGGCTGGCGTCCCGCGGGCAGGCGTGGGCCGGGCCGACCACCCGGGCCAGCTCGGCGTGCGTACGGTCGAAGAAGGCCTCGGCGAAGACGTCGGCCACCGCGTCGCGGGGCACGCCCACGAGGGGCTGGTGGTAGCCGTAGCCGGCGAAGACCTCGTCCGCGCCCTGGCCGGACTGGGCCACCTTCACGTGCCGGGCGACCTGCTCGGAGAGCAGGTGGAACGCGACGACGTCGTGACTGCCCATCGGCTCGGTCATCGCCGTCACGGCGCGGCGGACCGCCGGGACGAGATCCTCGTCGCCGAGCCGGATCCGGTGATGGTCGGTGTCGAAGGCGGCCGCCACCAGATCCGAGTAGTGGAACTCGTCGCCCGCCTCGCCGTCGCGGCCGCTGAAACCGATGCTGAAGGTCTGCAGGTGGTGCTGGCCGGCCTCGGCGAGCAGGGCCACGATCATGCTGGAGTCGAGGCCGCCGGAGAGCAACACCCCGACGGGCACGTCGGCCACCAGGCGCCGCCGCACGGCCGTCCGCAGCGCGTCCCCCACGGCCGCCGTCCAGTCCTCGGCGGCCAGGCCGGCGTGTAAGGGGTCGCGGACGTAGTCGGGCCGCCAGTAGACGCGCTCGCGGGACCGGCCGTCGGCCTCGACGATCCGCAGCGTGGCCGGTGGCAGCTTGCGCACCCCGCGCAGCACGGTGCGGGGCGCCGGCACGATCGAGTGCCAGGACAGGTAGTGGTGCAGGGCCACCGGGTCGATGTCGGTGTCCACCTCACCGGCCCGCAGCAGCGCGGGCAGCGTGGAGGCGAACCGCAGCCGGCCGGGCGACTCGGCCAGGTAGAGGGGCTTGATCCCGAGCCGGTCGCGGGCCAGCACGAGGCGGTCGCGCCGGTGGTCGACCAGGGCCACCGCGAACATCCCGACCAGGTGCTCGACGAAGCGCTCGCCCCACTGCGCGTACGCCACGAGGACCACCTCGGTGTCGCCGGTGGAGCGGAAGGTGTGGCCGGCGGAGATCAGCTCCTCGCGCAGCTCCGGGTAGTTGTAGACACAACCGTTGAAGACCAGCGTCAGCCCGAGGTCCTCGCGGGCCATCGGCTGCGCCGCTGCCTCCGACAGGTCGATCACGGTCAGCCGCCGGTGTCCCAGCGTCACCCAGCCCGCGGGTCGCAGCCCCTCGCCGTCCGGGCCGCGCGAGCGCATGGCCCCGGTCATCCGCTCGACCGCGGCGGTGTCCGGCCGCGAGCCGTCGAAGCGCGCCTCACCACTGATGCCGCACATGGTCGGCGGCCACCCCCGTCGCTCGCTACCGGTCGGGCGGGCCGCGACTACCCGCACCGGCGTCCGGGAAACCCGATCGTGCTGGCCAGGCAGCTTCCGCGCGGCATGCGGGGGTGGACCGGACGAGTCGGGAGAGCGCTCTCTTTCGACATGAAATATTGACGGGTGCGTAACCGGAACCTAACCTCGCTCCTCAAGAGAGCGCTCTCACGACCGGTCGGACCACACCCCGCACCTCCACTCCCCCATGGTGAAGGGAACCCCATGACACTCCCCCTCCGGGACTTCTCGCCCGGCGATCCTCCACCGGCGCGCCCCCTCCGGCGCCCCGGCGGCCGGCGCGCGCTCGCCCTCGCCACCGCGTCCGTCCTCGCGGCCGGCGTGCTCGGCGTCGTGGTGGCCGGCGGCGGCACCGCCAACGCCGGCACGGTCGGCGCGGGCAGCTACACCGAGACGCTTCCCCCCGGCGCCGTCCTGCCCAAGGGCTGCGGCGACATCAGCACCAACCCGCGGCTCTTCACGACCGCCGACGCCCCGAAGGGGGCGATCCCGACCAACGACTGGTGGTCGTCGCTGATCTGGAAGCGCAACAACTGCGCCACCAGCGAGAACATGCAGGCCCACCCGTTGGCGTACCACGCGGAGAACAACGGGCTCGGGCTGTCGTACACCACCACGCCGGCGATCAGCGGCAGCGCCACCGGGGTCGGCGAGTACCACTTCCCGTACACCGAGGACGTCCGGGTCGGCGTGGCCGGGCTCGCCGCGCCGGTGGTCAAGGCCGCCGACTGGACGGACTGGACGGTCACCGCCGACTGGAGCGACGGGGCGCGGACCATGCGCGCCACCATCGGGCACGGCCTGCCGTTCAGCTACTACACGGTCAGCGGCGGCGCCGCGCAGCTCACCGCCGCGGCCACGCCGACCGTGTGGACCAACTCCGGCTCGACCATCGGCTTCACGGTCCACGGCCACGACTACGTCGCGTACGCGCCGACCGGCGCGACCTGGAGCGTCGGCGGCACCGGCATCAGCTCCACCCTGGCCGGCAAGGGCTACTTCTCGGTGGCCGTGCTGCCCGGCGGCGCCGACCGGGCCGCCCTCGCCACCGAGTACGGCCGGTACGCCCACGCGCACGTCACCGGCACCCGGATGAGCTACGCCTACGACCCGGCAACCGGCACGGTGCGCACCACGTACGCCGTCACCACCACCCCGCGCGAGGGCACCGAGACCAGATCGGTGGTGGCGCTCTACCCGCACCAGTGGCGCAGCCTGACCGGCGCGACCCCGATCACCGCGAGCTACGTCTCGGCGCGCGGCGCGATGCGGGTCCTCACCGGCGTCTCGTCCTTCACCACCAGCATGCGGTTCACCGGGGTGCTGCCGGAGGTGCCGGCGGTGGGCGACGCCGCCGGGGCCGACCTGAGCACCGTCACCGGCTACCTCAACGCCGAGCTGGCCAACCCGGAGGGCGTCAGCGGCCCGGACACCTACTGGGCCGGCAAGGGCCTCGGGCGTGCCGCCCGGATCGCCGAGATCGCCGACCAGCTCGGCCTCACCACGGTCCGCGACGCGGCGGTCGCCGCCATGAAGGCCCGGCTGACCAACTGGCTCACCGCCGGCGCCGGCGAGACCGGCCAGCTCTTCCACTACGACCGGAACTGGGGCACGCTGATCGGCTACCCCGCCTCGTACGGCTCCGACGAGGACCTCAACGACCACCATTTCCACTACGGCTACTTCGTGGCCGCCGCCGCCACCGTCGCCAAGTTCGACCCGGCCTGGGCCGACGACACCCGCTACGGCGGCATGGTGGACCTGCTCATCCGCGACGCCAACAACTACGACCGCGCCGACAGCCGCTTTCCCTACCTGCGCGACTTCGACATCTACGCCGGCCATGACTGGGCCTCCGGCCTCGCCCCCTTCTTCGCCGGCAACAACCAGGAGTCCTCCTCCGAGGGGATGAACTTCGCCAACGCCCTGATCCAGTGGGGACAGGCGACCGGTGACACCGCCGTCCGCGACGCGGGGGTCTTCATCTGGACCACCCAGGCCGCGGCGATCGCCGAGTACTGGTTCGACGTGCGGGACGAGAACTTCCCGGCCGCCTTCGGCCACAAGACCGTCGGCATGGTGTGGGGCGACGGCGCTTCCTACTCCACCTGGTTCTCCGCCGCGCCCGAGATGATCCAGGGCATCAACATGCTGCCGATCACCGGCGGTCACCTCTACCTCGGCAACGACCCCGCCTACGTGAAGGCCAACTACAACGAGCTGGTCACCAACAAGGGTGGCCCGCCGACGGTGTGGCAGGACATCCTCTGGGAGTTCCTGGCCCTCGGCGACGGCGACCAGGCGCTGCAGAACTTCCGCGCCAACAGCACGTTCGCCAGCGAGGAGGGGGAGAGCAAGGCCCACACCTTCCACTGGATCCGCAACCTGGCCGCACTGGGCAACGTGGATGCGACGGTCACCGCGAACCACCCGCTCGCCAAGGTCTTCAAGAAGGGCACCGCCCGCACGTACGTGGCGTCGAACATCACCGCCCAGCCGCTGACGGTGACCTTCTCCGACGGCACGACGCTGGCCGTCCCGGCCGGCAGGACGGCCACCTCGGGTGCGCTCACCTGGAGCGGCGGCAACGCCACCGGCGGCGTCGTCGTCCCGACCGGCCCGCCGCCGACCCCGACGGGCTCGGCCTCGCCCACGCCGACCAGCCCCAGCCCGTCGCCGACCAGCCCGAGCCCGAGCACGCCGCCCCCGTCGTTCAGTCCCACCCGGTACCTGCTCCCGGGTGGGGCGCTCGGCGGCACGGCCGGCGCGGCCGGCACGGTGTCGGTGGCTGCCGCTAACGGCAATCACGACGGCACCCCGGCCAACCCGGACGTGTTCACCGCCACCGGGCTGACCGGCGCGTACAACGGCGGGTCGACCGTGTTCGACCTGGCCGTGGACGCGGGCACCGCGGTCGGCAACGGCGTGCAGGCCCGGGTCTCGTACGACCTGACCGGTGACGGCACCGTCGACCGGGTGGAGACCTACTCCTACTACGCCACCGACCCGGTGACCGGGGTCGAGCACTACCGGCAGACCCAGGGCCTGAAATCGGCCACCGGTACGCTCGGCGACCTCGTCGGCGGCACCGTCAAGGTCGAGGTCTGGAACGCCATCGGCAGCGGGGCCACCACGTTGGGCATCGGCAACTCCTCCCAGCTCGTGCTCCCGTACACCGGAACCGGCCCGACCACGTCGCCGTCGCCGAGCGGCTTCGCCGCGGACCTGTACCTGACCGGTCAGACGCTGACCGGCGCGGCGGGCACCGCGGCCAGTACGCCGGTGCCCGCGGCCAACGGCAGCTGGGTCGGCAGCCCGCACAACCCGCTGGTCTACACGGCCACCGGGGTCACCGCGGCCTACGCCGGCGGGCAGACCCGCTTCGACCTGTTCCTCGACGCCGGCACCACCGTCGGCAACGGCACCCAGGTCCGGGTCTCCTACGACCTGACCGGGGACGGCACCTTCGACCGCGTGGAGACGTACCAGTACTTCGCCACCGACCCGGTCACCGGCTGGGAGCACTACACCGAGGCCCGCGGCCTCTACTCGGGCGTGGGCACGCTCGGAAACCTGGCGGGCGGGACGGTGAAGGTGGAGGTGTGGAACGCCATCGGCGGCGGCGCCACCACCCTGGGCACCGGCAACCGCTCGAAGCTCACCCTGCCGTACACCGCCTGACGGCTCCGGCGGCGCCCCGGCCCACGGCGGCCGGGGCGCCGCCTCAGTCCCAGCGGGTCGCGGTCGCGGCGAACAGTTCCGGGTCGCTGGCCACCGGGATCACGCAGAGCAGGTGACCGCCCGGCGCACGCAGCACCTGGCAGTCGAGCCAGCGGGAGACCGGCGTGGCGCCGAGCCGGACCAGCCGTTCCACCTCGGCGGCCACGTCGTCGGTCTCGATGTCCAGATGGTGCCGGGGCGCGTCGTCCACCGACTGCACCGCGGTGACCAGGCCGGGCACCACGTCGGCCAGGCCGGTGAACTGCGGCTCGGCCGGATCGGTGCGGGTCGGCGCGCCGAGCGCCGCGGACCAGAACTCGGCCGCCGGCGCGGCGGCCTCGCGGGGGGCGTCGAGGATCAGGGCGTACAGCCGGGAGCGGTGCATCCGGCGAGCTTAACCACGGTCGACGTCGATGGCGGGCTCAGGCCGACGGGCTGACCGCGCGCAGCCACGCCTGGGCGATCAGCGCATGACCGAACGGGGTGGGGTGCACCCCGTCCCGGGTCCACACCCGACCGTCCACACCGGCGGCCTGGAACAGCTCGTCCACCGCCACCAGCGTCGCGTCGAACTCGGCGGCGAGCTCGCGGACCACCTCGACCTTCGGGTCGAGGTCCTCCCGCCACGCGTGCTGCGCGTCGTCCAGCGGGACCACGAAGGGCTCGACGAGGACCAGCCGGGCGTCCAGCGGCCGGGTGGCCTCCAGCACGTGGCGGTAGTCGCGGGCGAAGTCGGCGGCGCTGGTCGGGTCGTCGCGGGTGTAGCGCCGCCAGGTGTCGTTGATGCCGATCAGCACCGACACCACCTGCGGGGCGAGGGCCAGGCAGTCGGTCTCCCAGCGGGCCCGCAGGTCGCGTACCCGGTCGCCGCTGATCCCCCGGTTGAGGAAGGTCGCCCGGCGGTCGGGGTGGCGGGCGGTGAACCAGGCGGAGGCCATCATGGCGTACCCGGTGCCGAGGTCGTCGGCGCAGGACCGGTCCCGGCCGGCGTCGGTGATGCTGTCGCCGATGAAGAGCACCCGGCCGCCGCGCGGCACCTCCACCGTCATCCGCCCGTCCCCCGCCCACTCGACGCCGTTTCCATGATCATGCCGCACGCCGCTCGGGCGGAGCGCGCCGGGCACCCGGCCGACTGCCGACCGACCCGCCGGAAAAAATCCGCCGTCCGGCTGTTGCGTTTCGCGGCCGGGGACCGATCACCCAACTGTGGCAGCGCAGCGAGCGGAGTGTGAAAACCTCACCAAGTTGCCCTGCACCGTTGCAATCGGCGCACATCCGGTGGTTGACTGCTGCACCATGCCAGAGCCGAAGATCACGGACAGGCCGGTTCTTTCGTGAGAAGCAGCGACATCACCCGGCGGACCACCTGGCGGCAGCGGGCGGCACGCTGGTTGGATCCGACGGTCGCCCGGTGGGACGTCTCGCCACCGGAGACCCCCGAACCGCCACTGCCGGAGGACCGCGGGCCCGGCCCGTGGCCCGCCATCTGCGAGCAGTTCGCTTTGCGGATCCTCGCCTCGGCGTACCAGATGGGCGCCCACCTGGAGGCCGTCGAGGCCGACGAGCAGGACCCGGAACGGCTGGAGCGGCTCTACCGGATCGACCACGCGAACACCCGGATCCGGCGGCACGCGGAGAACCTGCAGGTGCTGCTGGGCCGCCGGGTGGAGGACGCCGACCCGCAGACCGTCCCCCTGGTCGACGTGGTCCGGGCCGCCGCCTCGGCGGTCGAGCACTACCCGCGCATCCGGATCGGACACGTGGTCGAGCTGGCGGTGGTCGAGTTCGCCGCCGACGACGTGATCCGGGTGCTCACCGAACTGCTGGACAACGCCACCCGGTTCTCCCCACCCACCGCCCCGGTGACCGTGTCGGCGTTCGTCACCGAGGACGGCGGCGTCCTGCTGCGGGTCGAGGACGCCGGGGTGGGCCTGCACCCCGACCACCTGACCCAGCTCAACGCCCTGCTCAGCGGCCGACCGGCCGTCCCGGTCACGCTCGACCCCGCGGCCCACCTCGGGCTCGCCGTGGTCGCCCACCTGGCCGTCGCCCACCGGCTGCGGGTCGCCCTCACCACCCGGCCCACCGGCGGAACCACCGCGACCGTCGCCGTTCCCGGCGCGCTGCTCTGCGAGATCCCCGCCCCGGGCCCGGCCGCCGCGGCGCCCGCACCGCCGCCGGCCTGGCCACCGGCCGGGCACGGAACCGACCCCTGGAGCACGCCGATGGCCCCGCCCCACCACGGCGCCGACACCCCGACCGTCCGGCTGGCCACCCTCGACGGGCCGGCCGGCGAGCCGCCGCCCACCACCGGGCTGCCCCGACGGGTGCCCGAAAGCGTCCGCGACCGGGTTCCGGCGCCCCGATCCCCCGCCGACACCGGCGCGGGCTCCCCGCCCGAGGCATGGCCTGACGAGACGGCCGCCTTCGCGGCCGGCGTCAGCGACGCCCGCACCCCCACCGACGGAGAAGGACGGCAGTGATGACCCACGCGTACCCGGGAACCGGCACCAGCAAGGGGTTGCCCGACTGCGCCTGGCTGATCCGGCAGTTCGTCGAGGACGTGCCCGGGGTCAGCCACGCGATGCTGGTGTCGCTGGACGGCCTGCAACTGGCCGCCTCGCAGGGCGTCGGCCGCGACCTGGGCGACCAGCTCGCCGCGCTCAGCGCCGGCCTGCTCAGCATGGCCGACCGCAGCGCCGCCCTGCTGGAGCTGGGCGCCGCCGAGTACCTGACCGTCCGGCTGCCCCGCGGGCACCTGCTGTTCATGCGGGTGGGCGAGTCCGCGGGCCTCGCGGTGGTCGCCGCGGCCGGCTGCGACCTGCGGGTCGTGTCGTACCGGATGACGCAGTTCGTCGGCGCCGTGTGGCACGCCCTCACCCCGGCCGTCCGGCACGAGCTGCACCGCATGACCGCCGCGCAGGCCCGCTGACCGGCCGGAGGACGAGGATCATGCAGCTGAGGTACTGGAAGGTCCGGCCGTACGTGCTGACCGCCGGCCGGACCCGCACCCGGCGACCGCTGCTGGTGCACACCCTGGTGTCGGTGCCCCACTACGACGCCGTGTTCGCCGCCGGCCTGCTGCCCGAGGCCCGCTCGCTCTACGAGCAGGCCCGCCGGACGGCGCGCTCGGTGGCCGAACTCTCCGCGGTGTGCGGGATCTCGCTGGGGGTGACCCGGGTCGTCGTCGACGACCTGGCCGCCACCGACCGGCTGCTGGTCCACACCGACCACGACAACGTCGACTTCCGCCTCCTGGAGAGACTGCGCGATGGCCTCCGCAAGCTTGCCTGACAGCCCGCTGCTGACCTCGGCGAAGATCGTCATCGCCGGCGGCTTCGGGGTCGGCAAGACCACCTGCGTCGCATCCATCTCGGAGATCCCGCCGGTCAACACCGAGGCGTGGATGACGGCGGCCAGCGAGACCGTCGACCGGCTGGACCCCGGCATCGACAAGACGACCACCACCGTGGCGATGGACTTCGGGCGGCTGACCATCGGCCCCGACCTGGTGCTCTACCTGTTCGGCACGCCGGGCCAGCCCCGGTTCTGGCCGATGTGGGACGACCTGTGCCGGGGAGCGGTCGGCGCGCTGGTGCTCGCCGACACCCGCGACCTGGCCGCCTCGTTCCCGGCCGTCAACTACTTCGAGCAGGACAGCGACGTGCCCTTCGTGGTCTGCGTGAACCTCTTCGACGGGGTGCTGCACCACCCCCTCGAGGACGTCCGCGCCGCCCTCGCGCTGCCGGCCCGCGTACCCCTGACCGCCTGCGACGCCCGCGACCCGTCGTCGGTGGCGCGGGCGCTGCTGACGGTCGTGGAACACGCCATGTCCCGCACCCCCCGGCCCACCGCGGGCGCGCTCGCGGCGCGGTAGCTCAACCCTGGAGGAACCATGCGCAGAATCCTGATCGTCGGGGCCGGGCAGTCCGGGCTCCAGCTCGCCCTCAGCCTGCAGGCCGAGGGATACGACGTCACCGTGATGTCCGCCCGGACGCCCGACGAGATCCGCCGGGGCTGGGTGATGAGCACCCAGGCCATGTTCGGCGCCGCACTCGCCACCGAACGCCGGTACGGACTGGACCTGTGGCAGGACCGGGCGCCCCGGATCGACGGGCTGCACGTCTCGCTCTCCGCGCCGCCCGGCGAACGGGCGCTGCGCATCCCGTGCCCGCTGGACGAACCGGCGCAGAGCACCGACCAGCGGGTCAAGATGGCCGACTGGCTGGAGCTGTTCGAACAGCGCGGCGGCACGGTGCTCTACCAGACGGTGACCACCAGCGACCTGGACGGCCTGGCCCGGCTCGGCCGCTACGACCTGACCGTGGTGGCCGCCGGCAAGGGCGACCTGGTCGGCGTCTTCGACCGCGACCCGGACCGCTCGGTGTACGAGGCGCCGCAGCGCGGGCTGGCCGTGGCGTACGTGCACGGGATGACGCCGGACCCGCTGCTGCCCGTGCCGCACGTCAGCTTCAACGCGGTGCCCGGGCTCGGCGAGCTGTTCGTCATCCCCGCCCTGACCCACTCCGGTCCCTGCGAGATCCTGTTCTGGGAGGCGGTGCCCGGTGGGCCGCTGGACCTGTGGACCGAGCGGCGCGACCCGGCCGAGCACCTGAAGCTCACCCTGGACCTGGCCCGCCGCTACACCCCGTGGATCTACGAGCGGTGCGCCGAGGTGGAGCTGACCGACGGGCGGGCCACCCTGTCCGGGCGGTACACCCCGACGGTGCGCCGCCCGGTGGCGGAGCTGCCCTCCGGCGGGCTGGTGCTGGGCATGGCCGACGTGGTGGTGGCCAACGACCCGATCACCGGCCAGGGCAGCAACACCGCGGCGAAGTGCGCGTCCGCGTACCTGGGGTCGATCCTGGAGCACGGCGACCGGCCGTTCGACCGGGACTGGATGACGCGGACCTTCGAGGGGTTCTGGGCGGCGACCGGCGAGGCCGTCACGGGCTGGACGAACGCCATGCTGCAACCGCTGCCGCCGCACGTGCAGCAGCTGCTCGGCGCGGCCGCCGGCAACCCGGTGGTGGCCCGGCGGTTCGCCAACGGGTTCAGCGACCCGAACGACTTCCGGGACTGGTTCCTCACCCCGGACGCCGCCGAGCGCTACCTGGCTTCGGTCACCGGCTGACCGCTGACCGTCGGGGCGGCGTCCGAGGCCGGCTTCGGACCTTGGCGACTTGCGGGGCTGATCAGAGGGTGGCGGTCAGCTCCGTGAGGATGGCGGCGGCCGGGGCGGCCCGGGCGCCGCGCCATCCGGTGCCCGCCCACAGGTGCAGCCGGTCGGCGTCCCCGGCCCGGGCGGCGGCGACGCGTAGCGGCCGGGTCAGGTGGTGCAGCGCGGGGTAGCCGAGCGGGGCGGCCGCCTCGTGCCGG
>NZ_MUYZ01000207.1:0-12546 GCF_003013775.1 Micromonospora sp. MH33 | reverse complement strand
ACCGGTGGTGCCGGTGGACGGCCGGGCTGCCGCCGCCGGCGTGGCCGGCTGCGGGGTCGTGGCGGGCTTCGCCGCGGCCGGGGCGGCCAGGCCGTCGGCCGACGTCGGGGCGTCGACCTTCGTCTCGGCCTGGTCGGACGGCCGCGAGTCCTCGCCGGGATTGTCCGGTGGCGGTGCCATGCCGGGGGCCCGGGTGAACTTCGGGGCAGGCGCGTCGGCGGGGACGGTGGCCCGGCCCACGGCCGCGCGGCCGGTCGCTGGTGTACCGCCCTGTGCGGCCTCCTCGTCGACCGGGTTGGCCGAGGTCCCCTTGTTCCCCGACTTCGCCTGTGTCTCCGTCATCAACTAGTCCTGTTCGTCAGGCTCGTCGGCATTGCGAGCAATCGCCACGATAGTCACGCCGTCCGGGAGGTCCATCAGCTTGACCCCCATTGTGTTCCGGTCCCGCGTACGGCGTACAGGCTTCACCGGAGTCCGGATGACGCCACCGTTGCTGGTGATCGCGAACAGCTCGTCGTCCGGGCTGATCACCACCGCACCGACCAGACCACCGCGTCGCTCGGTGATCTTCGCAGTCAGCACGCCCTTACCTCCCCGGCCCTGGACCGGGTATTCCTCGATCGGGGTACGTTTCGCGTATCCCCCGTTCGTCGCGACCAGCACGTCCATTTCCATGCCCTCGCGGACGACCTCCATCGCCAGGAGGACATCCTCCTCGCTGAACCGCATGCCGATCACACCCGAGGTGGCCCGGCCCATCGGGCGCAGCGCCTCGTCGCTGGCGTTGAAGCGGATCGCCTGGGCGTTCTTGGAGACCAGCAGCAGGTCGTCGGTCGGGGCGACGAGGGCAGCACCGACCAGCTCGTCCTCATCGCGCAGGTTGATCGCGATGACTCCGCCGGAACGGTTGGAGTCGAACTCCTCAAGCCGCGTCTTCTTCACCAGGCCGTTCTTCGTGGCCAGTACCAGGTAGGGCGCCACCTGGTAGTTCGGAATTTCGATGATCTGCGCGATCTGCTCGTCCGCTTGGAAGGCGAGCAGATTGGCCACGTGCTGGCCCTTGGCCACCCTACTGGCTTCGGGAAGCTCGTACGCCTTGGCCCGGTAGACCCGGCCCTTGTTCGTGAAGAACAGGATCCAGTCGTGGGTGGAGCATACGAAGAAGTGGCTGACGATGTCGTCCTGCCGCAGTGTCGCCCCGCTGACGCCCTTGCCGCCGCGCCGCTGCGAGCGGTAGAGGTCGACCTTGGTGCGCTTGGCGTACCCGGTGCGGGTGATCGTGACGACCACGTCCTCGCGGGCGATGAGGTCCTCCATCGAGACCTCGCCGTCGAACGGCACGATCTTGGTGCGCCGGTCGTCGCCCCACTTGGCCACGATCTCGCCCAGCTCCTCGGAGACGATCCTCCGCTGCCGCTCGGGCTTGGCCAGGATGTCCTTGAGGTCGGCGATCTCCACCTCGAGCTTGGTCAGGTCGTCCAGGATGCGCTGCCGCTCCAGGGCGGCCAGCCGGCGCAGCTGCATGTCGAGGATCGCGGTCGCCTGGACCTCGTCGATCTCCAGCAGCCGGATCAGGCCCTGGCGGGCGTCCTCGACCGTGGGCGAGCGCCGGATCAGGGCGATCACCTCGTCGAGCGCGTCCAGCGCCTTGGCCAGACCGCGCAGGATGTGCGCCCGCTCCTCGGCCTTGCGCAGCCGGAACGCGGTCCGTCGGCGGATGACCTCGATCTGGTGCTCGACGTAGTAGCGGAGGAACTGGGCCAGGTTGAGCGTGCGCGGCACGCCGTCGACCAGCGCCAGCATGTTGGCGCCGAAAGTCTCCTGGAGCTGGGTGTGCTTGTAGAGGTTGTTCAGCACCACCTTGGCGACCGCGTCGCGCTTGAGCACGAGCACGATCCGCATGCCGGTACGCCCGGAGGACTCGTCGCGGATGTCGGCGATCCCGGCGAGCTTGCCCTCCTTGATCAGCTCGGCGATCCGCTCGGCCAGGTTGTCCGGGTTGACCTGGTATGGCAGTTCGCTAACCACCAGCGCCGGCCGGCCGCGCTTGTCCTCCTCGACCTCGACCACGGCGCGCATCCGGATCGAGCCGCGCCCGGTCCGGTAGGCGTCCTGGATGCCGGCCTGGCCGACGATCAGGCCGTGGGTCGGGAAGTCCGGGCCCTTGACGATCTCCAGCAGCGCCTCGAGGGTGGTGGCCTCGTCGGCCTCCGGGTTCTCCAGACACCACTGCACGGCCGCACCGATCTCGCGCAGGTTGTGCGGCGGGATCTTGGTCGCCATGCCGACCGCGATGCCCTCGGAGCCGTTGATCAGCAGGTTGGGGATGCGGGACGGCAGGATCGTGGGCTCCTTGGCCCGGCCGTCGTAGTTGTCCTGGAGGTCGACGGTGTCCTCGTCGATGTCCCGGAGCATCTCCATCGCCAGCGGGTCGAGCTTGCACTCCGTGTAGCGCATCGCGGCGGCCGGGTCGTTGCCCGGCGAGCCGAAGTTGCCGTTGCCGTCGACCAGCGGGTAGCGCAGCGACCAGGGCTGCGCCATCCGGACCAGCGCGTCGTAGATGGCCGAGTCGCCGTGCGGGTGGAACTGACCCATCACGTCACCGACGACGCGGGAGCACTTCACGTAGCCGCGGTCCGGCCGGTAGCCGGAGTCGAACATGGCGTAGAGGATCTTGCGGTGGACCGGCTTGAGCCCGTCCCGGACGTCCGGCAGGGCCCGCCCGACGATCACGCTCATCGCGTAGTCGAGGTACGAGCGCTGCATCTCGACCTCGAGCCCGACCGGCTCGATCCGGTCGTGCGCGACGACCGCGGCGAGTGTCTCCGGGGTCTCCGGCTCGTTCGGCGTGGACTCGGGAGTATCGGTCACTGTTAACCCTTATCAGACTCAGAGTCGTTTTCGTGCTGTGGATAACGGCTGTGGAAACCGGCCAGACTGTGGATAACTCTGTGGACCGCCGGGTCGGCAGGTGGATCTCCGGCCGACCCGGCCCGGTCCGTCAGATGTCCAGGAACCGCACGTCCTTGGCGTTGCGCTGGATGAACGACCGGCGCGCCTCGACGTCCTCACCCATCAACACGCTGAACAGCTCGTCGGCGGTTGCCGCGTCGTCGAGCGTGACCTGGCGCAGGGTGCGGGTCGCCGGGTTCATCGTGGTCTCCCACAGCTCGGGATAGTTCATCTCGCCGAGACCCTTGAACCGCTGGATGTCGTCCGGCCGGGCGTTGGGCTTCTTCTGCTGGCGCAGCGCGATCAGCCCGTCCCGCTCCCGGTCCGAGTACGCGTACTGCGCGTCGTCGCCCTTCTTGTTCCACTTGATCTTGTAGAGCGGCGGGGCGGCCAGGTAGACGTGACCCAGCTCAACCAGCGGTCGCATGAAGCGGAAGAGCAGGGTGAGCAGCAGCGTCTGGATGTGCTGGCCGTCGACGTCGGCGTCGGCCATCAGCACGATCTTGTGGTAGCGCAGCTTCTCGATGTCGAAGTCGTCGTGGATGCCGGTGCCCAGCGCGGTGATGAGCGCCTGGACCTCGTTGTTCTTCAGCACCCGGTCGATCCGGGCCTTCTCCACGTTCAGGATCTTGCCGCGGATCGGCAGGATCGCCTGGGTCCGCGGGTCGCGCCCCTGCTTGGCCGAGCCGCCGGCGGAGTCGCCCTCGACGATGAACACCTCGGACTCGCGCGGGTCGGTGGACTGGCAGTCGGCCAGCTTGCCCGGCATCGAGCCGGACTCCAGCAGCGACTTGCGCCGGGCCAGCTTGCGCGCCTGCTGCGCGGCGATCCGGGCCCGGGCCGCCTGGGAGGCCTTCTGAATGATCATCTTGGCCTCGGCCGGGTTGCGGTCGAACCAGTCGACCAGCCACTCGTTGCAGACCCGCTGCACGAAGCTCTTCACCGGCGTGTTGCCGAGCTTGGTCTTGGTCTGGCCCTCGAACTGCGGGTTGGCCAGCTTGACCGAGATGATCGCGGCCAGGCCCTCGCGGATGTCCTCGCCGGAGAGCTTCTCGTCGCCCTTGAGCAGCTTCTTGTCCGCGCCGTAGCGGTTGACCACGCTGGTCAGCGCGGAGCGGAAGCCCTCCTCGTGCGTGCCGCCCTCGTGGGTGTTGATCGTGTTGGCGAAGGTGTAGACCGACTCGCCGTAGGACTCGTTCCACTGCATGGCGATCTCGACCGACATGCCCTCCTCCTCGGCGTCGAACTCGACCACGGTCTTGTGGATCGGGTTCTTGGAGGCGTTGAGGTGCCGGACGAAGTCGGCGATGCCGCCCTCGTAGTAGAAGGTCACCTCGCGCTGCCGGCCGTCCTCCTCCTCGGCCACCCGCTCGTCGAGCAGGTGGATGCGGAGGGCACGGTTGAGGAAGGCCATCTCCTGCAGGCGCCGGTAGATGGTCTGGAAGTCGAAGTCGACCGTCTCGAACACGTCGGGGTCGGGCCAGAAGGAGACCGCCGACCCGGTGCGGTCGGTCGTCTCGCCCTTCTCCAGCGGGGTCGGCTTCGAGTTGTGGTACTGCTGCCGCCAGACGAAGCCGTCCTTGTGGATCTCCACGGCCATCCGGGTGGAGAGCGCGTTCACCACCGACACGCCGACGCCGTGCAGGCCGCCGGAGACCGCGTACGCCTTGCCGTCGAACTTGCCGCCCGCGTGCAGCACGGTCAGCGCGACCTCGACACCCGGCTTCTTCAGCTTCGGGTGGAGGTCGACCGGGAAGCCACGCCCGTTGTCGGTGACCCGGACGCCACCGTCGGCCAGCAGCACCACGTCGATGGTGTCGCAGTAGCCGGCCAGCGCCTCGTCCACCGCGTTGTCGACGACCTCCCACACGAGGTGGTGCAGGCCGCGTTCACCGGTGGACCCGATGTACATACCGGGCCGCTTCCGGACCGCCTCCAGGCCCTCGAGAACGGTGATCGACTCGGCGCCGTACTTCTTGTTGTCCTCCGCTGCCACCCTCGGCCACTTTCTCGCGCCGCCGCGCCAGGGCGCGGGGCGCGGGTTCGGCGGACAGGACGCGACGTCGGCGCGCACGGACCGGTCCCCGGATCTCCAGGTCACGAATCGCGTACGCCGGTCGCCGCGGTTGCCCGCGGATCGCGATCGGCTCGACCCGATCCGGGACAATGATCAAGGGCCCGGTGGGCCCGTGTCCGTCGCTCCGTGTCGGGTCTTTCGTCTCGCCGTCAATCTTACTGTGCGCAGCCGACCAAACCGCCACTCGGCACCCCCTCCGGGGCGGCTGAGAATGCCGTAGCGGGCCGAATCGCGCTGTCCGCGACTCCCCCTACACGCCAGGGCCTGATCGAGGGCGCGGCCGGCACGGATCGGTACCGGCGGGTGACCGACCGGGGGTCGCGGCGGGACCTGCCGTGCCGTACCTTTTGCGGCGCCGCCGCCTGCGGTCTTGATCTTTCGCGGACCGAACCGGGACGATCGACCCGACCGGTCGGACAACGTGCTTGTTGAGAGGTGACGCCAGATGGGGCTGGACAACGTCGCGGTGCACTGGCCGCGGACCGGCCGCTTCTACGATCCGGTCGCGCCGGCCGAGTTCGTCGACTTCGGCGAGATCGTGGACATGCCACGCATCTCGGCACCGACCGCCGCGCTCGCCGAGCTGATCGCGAAGACCGGCACGGTGCGGGCGACCGCGTACACCGAGCTGGTCGACCTCATCCTCGGGCTGGAGAATGTGCTCTACGCCACGGAGAACTCGGCCGAGGACGAGGACCCGGTGATCGACCCGGACGGCTGCTCCTGGATCGCCGACGGTTTGGAGAAGTTCGTCGCCCGGCACCGCCCGTTCGGCGAGGCGGTCACCTTCGAGTCGGTGAGCGAGGTGCTGCGCTCGCTGCTCGGCGACGGGCGCCTGGCCGAGCAGCAGCTCCGCTGGCTCGACAGCCGGCTGGACAAGCTGCGCGACGAGAGCGGCGAGCCGCCGCAGTGGAACTTCACCTGCGCCGAGCTGAGCGTGCTCGCCGCCTTCTACCGGCGTTGCGCCGAGCGTGGCTTCGCGGTCTACGCCGACGCCTGACCCGGCTGCCCGGCGGCGCCGGGCTCGGCCGTCACGGCCCGGTTGGCCGCCGCGATCACCTCGGTCAGCACGGTGTGCAGGTGCCGCAGGTCCGCCAGCGGCAGGCCCAGCCGCTGCACGATCGCCGGCGGGATGCGCTCGGCCTGCGCCCGGAGGGCCTGCCCGCTGGCGGTGAGCGAGACGGCCAGGCTGCGCTCGTCCGAGGCGTCCCGCTCCCGCCGAACGTAGCCGGCGGCTTCGAGCCGCTTGAGCAGCGGCGACAGCGTGCCGGGGTCGAGCTGCAGCAGCCGGCTCAACTCCCGCACGGACAGCGGCGCGTACTGCCAGAGCGCCAGCATGACCAGATATTGCGGGTGGGTGAGCCCCATCGGCTCCAGCAGCGGCCGGTAGACCGCGACGACGCCGCGCGCGGCGACGGAGAGCGCGAAGCACACCTGCTGCTCCAGCGCCAGGGGATCGCCATCGAGCTGGTCGGCCACCCTCGTCCTCCTCGTCGTCGTTGCGATCGTAGCAACGATTGGTGTACCAATTATTGGCGTACCAATCGTGCGTGGTCGGTGAGGGAGAGGGCGAGCGGATGAGCGGCGACGAGCAGGTGGGCGACGCTTCCGGCAGGGGCGGCCGCCTCATGGGCTGGGTGTTTCGCAACCTCGCCGGCCCCTCCCAGGTGCAGGGCGCGGTGCAGGGCGGCTCGCGGCTGGCCCGC
The DNA here is from genome assembly GCF_003013775.1 of Micromonospora sp. MH33. Taxonomy (NCBI): domain Bacteria; kingdom Bacillati; phylum Actinomycetota; class Actinomycetes; order Micromonosporales; family Micromonosporaceae; genus Micromonospora; species Micromonospora sp. MH33. The sequence continues at coordinate 5,811 of NZ_MUYZ01000207.1, read as the reverse complement.
GAGGCGTGGAAGCAGGACCTGGAGCGGCGCAAGCAGTGGAGCCGCGAGCAGCGGGAGCTCAAGCGCGCCCAGCGGGAGGCACGCCGCACTGACCGGTGACGGTCAGCCGTAGGTGTCGCGGGGGCCGCGGCCGCGCACCCGGCGCGGGCCGCGCGACCAGGACGGCGCGGCCGGGCCGTGGATGTGCAGCTTGCGCACCACGTTGTGGCCCACCTCGCGGGCGATCTGCTTGAGCAGCGAGCCGGCGAGCAGCCGCAGCTGGGTGGCCCACGCCGTCGAGCGCGCCTCCACGGTCAGCTCGCCGTTCTCCAGCTTCACCGGGCGGCTGTTCTGCGCCACCTCCGACCCGACCACCCGCTCCCAGGCGCCGAAGACCGTCGCCTCGGCCGCCGGCTGCTGCCAGCCGCGGGCCTTGACCAGCTTGTCCAGCACGGCACCGAGCGGCTGCGGGTCCCGCGGGTCCGGCCCCGGGCCGGAGTAGCCGCGCAGCCGCTTCTCACCGTCGCCCCGGACCGCGCTGCGCCGCCGGGTGCCCGCGGCCGTCTGCCGGCGGGCCTTCGCGGCGTCCAGCACCGCCCGGGCCAGCTCCGGCCCGGCCGCCCCCTCCGGCGGGCCCGCGCCGCCCTCACCGCCCGGCTTCGCTTCCGGCCCCTCAGGGGTACGCCCACCGCGTCCCGGCCCCAGCCGGGCGGGCGGGAGCTGCACCTCATCCGACACGCCGTACCGTCCCCTCGCCCACCGCGTACCGGGTGCCCCGCAGGGTCGCCGGCACGTCGTCGTCCACGGCGCACGTCACCAGGAGCTGGCTCGCGCCGCCGACCAGCTCGGCCAGCCGCTCCCGCCGGCCGGCGTCCAACTCGGCGAAGACATCGTCCAGCACCAGCACCGGCTCGATCCCGTCGGCGCGCAGCAGGTCGTACCCGGCCAGCCGCAGCGCCAGGGCGTACGACCAGGACTCGCCGTGGCTGGCGTAGCCCTTGGCGGGCAGCGGACCGAGGGTGAGCGCCAGGTCGTCGCGGTGCGGGCCGACCAGGGTGGTGCCCCGCTCGATCTCCGCCGACCGGCTCGCGGTCAGCGCCGCGCCGAGCGCGTCGACCAGCGCCGCCCGGTCCGTGGTCGACTCGGGCAGCTCCACCGACGGCCGGTACGCGATCCCCGCCGCGCCGCGCCCCGCCGCCACCGCGTCGTACGCCTTGGCGACGTGCGGGGTCAGGGCGGCGACCAGCTCCAGCCGGCCGGCGAGCAGTTCCGCGCCGTGGTGCGCCAGGTGGGTGTCCCAGACCGCGAGGGTGGACAGGTCCCCGCCCCGCGACCCGCCCGTTTTCCGGGCCAGGTACGCCGTCCGTAGCAGCGCGTTGCGCTGCTTGACCACCCGCTCATAGTCGGCCCGCACCCCGGCATACCGGGGCTGGCGGGTGACCAGCAGGTCGTCCAGGTAGCGGCGGCGCTCAGCCGGGTCGCCGCGGACCAGCTCCAGGTCCTCCGGGGCGAAGAGCACCAGCCGCAGCGCACCGAGCACGTCCCGGGCACGGCGGGCCGGGGAGCGGCCCAGCCGGGCCCGGTTGGCCTTCCCCGGGACGATCTCCAGCTCGATCAGGAGTTCCCGGCCCTCGTGCACCACCGCGCAGCGGATCACCGCCGAGGTGGCGCCCATCCGGACCAGCGGGGCGTCCGTGGCGACCCGGTGCGAGTCCAGGGTCGCCACGTAGCCCAACGCCTCGACCAGGTTGGTCTTGCCGACGCCGTTCGCGCCGACCAGCACGTTCGGGCCCGGCTCCAGGTCGACGCCGACCCGCTCGTACGAGCGGAAGTCGACCAGTTCGAGCCGGCGGACGTACACAGGCTGTGGATACCGGTCAGCGCTTGTGGACGGCGTGGCCGCCGAACTGCTGGCGCAGCGCGGCGACGGCCTTCATGGCGGGCGAGTCTTCCTGCCGGGAGGCGAACCGGGCGAACAGCGAGGCGGTGATGACGTTCAGCGGCACGGCGAGCCGGACCGCCTCGTCGACCGTCCAGCGGCCCTCGCCGGTGTCCTCGGTGTAGCCGCTCAGCTCGGCCAGCTCCGGGTCCTCGTCCAGCGCCCGGTCCAGCAGGTCGAGCAGCCAGGACCGGACCACGGTGCCCTCGCGCCAGGACTTGAAGACGCCGGGCACGTTTGTCACCAGCTCGGACGCGGCCAGCAGCTCGTAGCCCTCGGCGTAGGCGTGCATCAGGCCGTACTCGATGCCGTTGTGCACCATCTTGGCGTAGTGGCCGGCGCCGACCGGGCCGGCGTGCACGAAGCCGAACTCGCCCGCCGGCTTGAGCACCTCGAAGATCGGCATGAGCCGCTCGACGTGCTCCTGGGCGCCGCCGACCATCAGGGCGTACCCGTTCTGCTTGCCCCAGACGCCGCCGGAGACGCCGACGTCGATGTAGCCGATGCCCTGCTCGTTGAGGCGCTCGGCGCGCGGGGCGTCGTCGCTGAACCGGGAGTTGCCGCCGTCGATGATGATGTCGCCCTCACCGAGGACGCCGGCGAGCTCGTCGATGGTGGCGTCGGTGACGCCGGCCGGGACCATCACCCAGACCGCCCGGGGCGACTCGAGCTTCTCGGCCAGCTCCGCGAGGCTCGCGACGTCGCTCAGCTCCGCGTTGCGGTCGTAGCCGACCACCTCGTGACCGGCTGCGCGCAACCGCTCGCGCATGTTGCCGCCCATCCGGCCGAGTCCTACCAGGCCGAGCTGCATCTGTTCCTACCTCCGTACGTCTGGGTGGTGCTGCCGTCGATCAGCGGGACACGCGGATCGGCATGATGAGGTACCGGTACCCCGGGATGACCTCGCCATCCTCGCCCGCTGGGGAAATCACCGCGGGCTTGAAGGCGTCGACGAACGCCAGCTGGGCGTGCTGGGCGCCCAGGTTGGTCAGGCCGTCGATCAGGTACTGCGGGTTGAAGCCGATGGTCAGCGGGTCGCCCGTGAAGGTCGCCTCCATGGCCTCGCTGGCCCGGGCCTCCTCGGTGCCGCCGGCCTCGACCACCAGGCCGTCGGAGCTGAAGCTGAGCAGCACCGGGGTGGTCCGCTCGGCGACCAGCGCCACCCGCTTGACCACCTCGATGAGCGTGGCGACCGGGACCCGGGCCTCGGCGTTGTGACTGGCCGGGAAGAGCGAGCGCACCGGCGGGTAGTTGGCCCCGTCGAGGAGCCGGCTGGTGGTCCGGCGGGTGCCGCCGGAGAAGCCGATCAAGCCCTCGCCCGCGCCGCCCTGGGAGAGCGCCATGGTGACGTGGCCGCCGAGCGGGCCGAGGGCCTTGGCGGTGTCGTGCAGCGTACGGGCGGGCACCAGCGCGTTGAGGCTGATCTCCGGGTCGTCCGGGTTCCACTCCATCTCGCGCAGCGCCAGGCGGTAGCGGTCGGTGGCGAGCATGGCCAGCGTGCTGCCGGAGAGCTCGATCCGGACGCCGGTCATCATCGGCAGCGTCTCGTCGCGGCCGGCGGCCACGGCCACCTGCGCCACGGCGGCGGCGAACGCGGCCGCGTCGACGGTGCCGGCGCTCTCCGGCATCTCGGGCAGGGTCGGGTAGTCCTCGACCGGCATGGTCGGCAGGGTGAACCGGGCACTGCCGCAGACCAGTTCCAGGTGCGCGCCGACCGCGGCGATGTCCACCGGCTTGGCCGGGAGCGCCTTGGTGATCTCGGCGAGCAGCCGGCCGGAGACCAGGGCGGCGCCGTCGGCGTCACCCTGCACCTCGACGGTGACCTGGCTGGAGACCTCGTAGTCGAAGCCGGAAACCTGGAGGTTGCCGTCGGTGACCCGGAGCATCACCCCGGCCAGCACCGGTACGGAGGGTCGGTTGGGCAGGCTCTTGGCGGTCCACGCGACCGCCTCGGCGAGCGCGTCGCGCTCCACTCGGAACTTCATCAATGCCTCCGCGTCGACGTCAGCGACAACTCTCTCATGCCGACCGCTGCCACCCGTCCCGCCCGACCGTGCGGGTACCCATCGCACCTTAGGGCGCGTGGGCATCGGCTGTGCGCCCGACCCCGTGGATCCAGGTGCCCGGGCGACTGCCGGCGGCAGTGCTCCGGCCCGATCCACAGGAAGTCCAACGGTGATGATTGGTTTTTGTTGTTTAGAAGAGATAACTCATCGTCTTCATCGCACCTGTGCAAACTGTGGAGAACCGGCGTCCGCCCAGGTCAGACAGGTTATCCACCGGTGGTTTCGCTGTGGAGAACCAGGGGTACAACCCGTGTCCCGGTCCACAGCCGTCGCCAGCCGCCGGGTTTTCCACGGCTGTCCACCGGTTGTCCACCGCTAATCCACCGGGTTTCTCCCCAGTGTTGTGGACAGCGCCGACGGTGCCGACAGTCGTCATCCCCAGAACCTTCAACAGGTCGCCCACAGGCCGACCGTCGTCGGTGGACAACCCGACCGTCGTCCCCAGGCGTCCACAGCATCGTCCCCAGGGGTTGTCCACAGTCTGTGGGTAACCGGGTCGGAACCGAGCGTGGTTATCCACCGCCTGTGGCACAGGGGATGTGGACAACCGGTCCGAGTTGTGGATGAACACGACCCCGATCGTGGGCCCTGCACCGGGTCGAGGGTCAAGCTCCGGCTCGCCACAGACACGAAAAAGCCCGGCCGGTGGGCCCGGCCGGGCGTCGTGTCGGCGTACGGATCAGGTGGTCTGCTTGATCCGGTTGGTCAGCTCGGCGATCTGGTTGTAGAGCGAGCGCCGCTCCGCCATCTGCTGGCGGATCTTCCGGTCGGCGTGCATGACGGTCGTGTGGTCCCGGCCGCCGAACGCCTGCCCGATCCGGGGCAGCGACAGATCGGTCAGCTCCCGGCACAGGTACATGGCCACCTGGCGGGCGTTGACCAGCACCCGGGACCGGGAGTGCCCGCGCAGGTCCTCCAGGCTCACCCCGAAGTAGTCCGCGGTGGAGGCCATGATCTGGTCGGCGTTGATCTCCGGTCCGGCGCCGTCCGGCATGAAGTCCCGCAGCACCTCCTCGGCCAGCGACAGCTCGACCGACGAGCGGGTGAGGCTGGCGAACGCGGTGACCCGGATCAGCGCACCCTCCAGCTCCCGGATCGAGTTCGACACCCGGGAGGCGATGAACTCCAGCACGTCCGGTGGGGCGTACATCCGCTCCTGCGCGGCCTTCTTCTGCAGGATCGCGATCCGGGTCTCCAGGTCGGGCGGCTGGATGTCGGCCAGCAGCCCCCACTCGAACCGGGTTCGCATCCGGTCCTCCAGGGTGGCGAGCTGGCGCGGCGACCGGTCGGAGGTGATCACGATCTGCTTGTTGGCGTTGTGCAGGGTGTTGAAGGTGTGGAAGAACTCCTCCTGCGTCCGCTCCCGGTTCTCCAGGAACTGGATGTCGTCGATCAGCAGGATGTCCACGTCACGGTAACGGCGCTGGAACGCGCTGGTCTTGTCGTCCCGGAGCGAGTTGATGAAGTCGTTGGTGAACTCCTCGGTCGAGACGTACCGGACCGAGCGGGCGTTGCCGAGGGTGGTGGCGTAGTGCCCGATGGCGTGCAGCAGGTGGGTCTTGCCCAACCCGGAGTGGCCGTAGATGAAGAGCGGGTTGTACGCCTTCGCCGGCGACTCGGCCACCGCCACGCTCGCCGCGTGGGCGAAGCGGTTGGACGAGCCGATGACGAACGTCTCGAACATGTACTTCGGGTTGAGCCGGTTGCCGCCACTCTCGGCCCCGCCGGGCAGCCGCCGGTCGGCCTGGCCGCCGGGACGGTGGTCGGGGGTGCCGCGGCCGGGGCCGCTGTCCGTGGCGCCGTCGCGGGGCAGGCCGCGCAGCGGCG
>NZ_MUYZ01000206.1:0-12614 GCF_003013775.1 Micromonospora sp. MH33 | reverse complement strand
GAGGCCGAGCGCCAGCCCCTCGGCCAGCGGCCGGTCCCCCGGCCCGGTCGGGCCGGTCACCCCGCCGACCAGCCAGGGGAAGACCAGCGCGACGGCCACCGTGCCGAGGCCGGCCACGGCCGCCGCGAGCAGGCCCGCGGCCCGCTCCCGGGTCGGCCCGAGGACCACCCGGGCCAGCCGGCGCTGCACGTCGGGCTCGACGTCGAGCAGGATCTTGGTCTGCCAGGCCAGCACCGGGAAGAGCACCACCGCCGAGACGCCGTAGGCCTCCGCGGGCTGGGCCCGGCCGCCGCCGTAGAGGACGCCGAGGGCGAGCAGGCCGGCCAGCACCGGGGCCAGCGCCCTTCCGGTACGCAGGAAGCCGGCCAGCCGCAGCCGGACCAGGGCGATCACCGGGCCACCTCCGGAGCGGGACCGGACCCGCCGGGCGCGCCGGACAGCGGGGCCTCGCCGGGGGCGGGATCCGGCCGACCGCGCTCGCCGGGCTGCGCAGTGCCGGAGAACCGGTCCTCGGCGGGGGCGGCGGACGGGGAGTCGGACGCGGGTCGCGTGGCGGGGGGCGGGACGGCGGGGTCGCGTACCCGAAGGACGTGGTGGCCGTCGGCGCGCAACCGGGCGACGGCGGCGGCGACCCCGGTGGCCGGGACCGACAGCTCGACCACGACGGTGGCCGCGGCCCCGGACGGCGCCGCCTCGGTGACCGTGCCGTCGGCGACCGACCAGTGCCGGGCGCCGGGGAGCCGGACCGTCTCGCCGCGGTGATCGCTGACCAGCACCGTGCCGCCCTCGGCCAGCACCTCGCCGACCACCTCGGGCACCAGGTCGCGGGCGGCGGCGTCCAGCCCCTCCCAGGGCTCGTCGAGGACGAGCAGGCCGGGCGGGCGGAGCAGTGCCTGGGCCAGGCCGACCTTCTGGGCGGTGCCCTTGGACAACTCGGGCAGCCGCACCCCGTGGAAGCGCGTCAGGCCGAGCCGGTCGACCCAGCGCCGCACCGCCCGGTCGGCCTCCGAGCCGGGCAGGCCGGCCACCCAGGCCATTGCGGCGAGGTAGGCACCCACGGTGAAGGGCTGGTCGGCGGGGAAGCGCTCCGGCACCCAGCCGACGGCCGCCGGCCGGTCGACCACCCGGCCCCGCGTCGGCCGGAGCACGCCGGCGGCGAGCTGGAGCAGGGTGGACTTGCCCACCCCGTTGCGCCCGAGCACCACCGCCACCTCGCCCGGGCCGATCGCCACGTCGGTCTCCCGCAGCACCCACGGACCGCGCCGCTGGTACCGCAGCCAGACGCCTTCCAGCCGCATGCGCCGAGCCTGCCACACGGGACAGACGGACGGGGCCCCGCCACCGGGTGGTGGCGGGGCCCCGTCCGGGCAGTCGTGCTCAGGCCTCGGCCGGAGCCTCGGTCAGGTTCTTCACCGCGTTCGGGTCGACCGGGACGCCCGGGCCCATGGTGGTGGTGAGGGTGACCTTCTTCAGGTACTTGCCCTTGGCCGCGGACGGCTTCGAGCGCAGCACCTCGTCCAGCACCGCCGCGTAGTTGTCGATCAGCTGGGACTCGGAGAACGAGGCCTTGCCGATGATCAGGTGGAGGTTGGAGTGCTTGTCCACCCGGAAAGTGATCTTACCGCCCTTGATGTCCGCGACGGCCTTGGTGACGTCCATGGTCACCGTGCCCGTCTTCGGGTTCGGCATGAGGCCGCGCGGGCCCAGGATCCGCGCGATCCGACCGATCTTGGCCATCTGGTCCGGGGTGGCGATCGCCGCGTCGAAGTCCAGCCAACCGCCCTGGATACGGGCGACCAGCTCGTCGGTGCCCACCTCGTCCGCACCCGCGGCGGCGGCCTCCTCGGCCTTCGCGCCGGCGGCGAAGACGATCACGCGGGCGGTCTTACCGGTGCCGTGCGGCAGGTTGACCGTGCCGCGGACCATCTGGTCCGCCTTGCGGGGGTCGACGCCGAGGCGCATCGCGACCTCGACCGTGGCGTCGAACTTGACGTTGGTGGTCTCCTTGGCCAGCTTGACGGCCTCGGCGGGAGAGTAGAGCTTCGACCGGTCGATGACCTCGGCGGCCTTGCGGTAGCTCTTGCTGCGCTGCATTTCTGGTGACTCCTGTGGTCTATGGCGGGCCCGCGACTCCGCGGCCCTCCCACGAACGGATCGGGTGGAGCGGTGCTACGAGGTCAGTCGGCGACGGTCAGGCCCATCGACCGGGCGGTGCCGGCGATGATCTTCTCGGCCTGGTCGATGTCGTTGGCGTTGAGGTCAGCCATCTTCTTCTCGGCGATCTCGCGCAGCTGGGCGCGGGTCACCGAGCCGACCTTCTCCTTGTGCGGGACGCCCGAGCCCTTCTGCACGCCGGCGGCCTTGATCAGCAGCCGGGCGGCGGGCGGGGTCTTCAGCACGAAGGTGAAGGTGCGGTCCTCGTAGACGCTGATCTCGGCGGGGACGATGTCGCCCCGCTGCGACTCGGTCTGCGCGTTGTAGGACTTGCAGAACTCCATGATGTTCACGCCGTGCTGGCCGAGCGCGGGGCCGACCGGCGGCGCCGGGGTGGCCTGGCCCGCCGGCAGCTGAAGCGTGAACGTCTTGACGAGCTTCTTCTTCGGAGGCATGTCTCTTCCTGGGGCTTGGAACTGGGATTTTCGCCGGCCCGCGGGCGCGCACGGTCAGCGCGGTGCGGACAGCCGACGTTCTAGGGTAGCGCAGCCTTCCGCCACCCTCCCGCCGAGGTCCGGCGGACGGCGAAACGAGGCGCCGGCGGCCGGCCCGAAGGCCCACCGCCGGCGCGGACGTACGTCAGATCTTGGCGACCTGGTTGAAGTTGAGCTCGACCGGGGTCTCCCGGCCGAAGATCGACACCAGGACCTTGAGCTTCTGCTGGTCGGCGTTGATCTCGCTGATCGTCGCCGGCAGCGAGGCGAAGGCGCCGTCGGTGACGGTGACCGAGTCGCCGACCTCGAAGTCGAGGACCTTGATCTCGGGCTTCGCCTTCTTCTGCTCGGTCTCGACCGCCGGGGCCAGCCACTTGAGCACCTCGTCGAGGCTCAGCGGCGCCGGCCGGTCGGCCCGGTCGGTGGCGCCGACGAAGCCGGTGACCCCCGGGGTGTTCCGGACGCAGGAGTAGGACTCGGCGGTCAACTCCATCCGGACCAGGATGTAGCCCGGGAAGACCTTCGCCTGGACCTGCGACCGCTTGCCGTTCTTGACCTCGACCTCTTCCCGGGTCGGCACCTCGACCTGGTAGATGAAGTCCTCCATGTCGAGGGAGGTGATCCGGGTCTCGAGGTTGGTCTTGACCTTGTTCTCGTAGCCGGCGTACGAGTGCACCACGTACCAGTCGCCCGGGGCGTAGCGCAGCTTCTGGCGCAGCTCGGCGACCGGGTCGAAGTCCTCGTCCGGGGCGGGCTCGGTGGTCGGGAACTCCGGCTCGCTGGCGGCCTCGACCGACTCATCGTTGGCCGCCGTCGCCACCGTGGACTGCTCGTCCGGGGTCTCGGCGGTCTCGTCGTACTCAGGCACGCTCGCTCACTTCCGTCACTATCGCTGTCCGCAGGTCAGCTCGGGTTGCCGAAGACCCACAGCACCGCCTTCGCGAAGCCGTAGTCCAGGCCGGCCACGATCGCCAACATCACCGCGACGAAGGTGACCACCACGGCCGTGTAGGTCAGCAGCTCCTTGCGGGTCGGCCAGATGACCTTACGCAGCTCGGCCACGACCTCGCGGAAGAACCGCGCGATGCGGGCGAACAGCCCGATCCGCTCGGTGTCCTTGCGGGTCTTCCGCCCCTCGGTGGAATCGGCGCGGGCCCGCTCGCGCGTGGCGGTGCCGCCCCGGGAGACCGGCTCGTCCGCGTCGGTGGCGTCGTCGTCGGCCACACCGTCGACGGTCGCGTCGTCGTCCAGACGCTCGTCGCCGGCGTCCTCGCCGCGCCGCTTGCTCTCGGCCACTTCGCCCTCCGTGCGGGATATCGGGTCGCACGCCGGACGGCGTGCGCGGCGTGTGGTCACGCCGGCCGGACCAACCGTCCCGCGACGGGCCGCGGCCGGCGGACCGACCGGGAGGGCCCCGAATGCCTCGGAACCAACCCCGCCAATGCCACCACCACGGGCCGGGCGCCGCTGTGCGGCGGCGCGACCCACGGGAACGGTCAGGCCTGAGGCGCAGGGGTGACAGGACTTGAACCTGCAGCCTGCGGTTTTGGAGACCGCTGCTCTGCCAATTGAGCTACACCCCTGTGCGGCAACTCACCCCACCCGGACACGCAGTGCCGAGCAGGGGTCACTTGCCCCACGGCGGACCAGTGTACGGGTAGTCGTGCGACTTTCCCAACCGGTCCACCCCTCGCGCGCCGAACGGATCCTCAGCGAGGCGTCCGCACGGTCGCCCGAGCCTGCGACAGCACCTTCTCCCCCAGGCAGGTCGCGGTGATGTCGAGCCTGGTCAGGCCGTCATCGGTGACCTCCTTGACCACCGCGGAGACCTCGACCTCGGCGCCCTCGTCGGTGTCCGGCACGACCACCGGGCGGGTGAAGCGGACGTTGAAGTCGACCACCGCGTCCGGCGCGCCGGCCCAGGTGGTGACCGCCCGGCCGACCAGGGCCATGGTGAACATGCCGTGGGCGATCACCCCGGGCAGGCCGACCTTGGTGGCGGTCCGGTCGCTCCAGTGGATCGGGTTGAAGTCGCCCGAGGCGCCCGCGTAGCGGACCAGGTCCGCGCGGGTCACCCGGAACGTCTGGGTGGGCAGCTCCATCTCCTCAGGCCTCCCCGCGTACGACGATCTTGGACCAGACGGCGACCACCGGCTCGCCGGCGACGGTGCTCACGTCGGTGCGGGTGGTCAGGAAGCCGTGCCCGCCCCGGTTGGTGACCTCCTCGATGGTGTTCACGCAGACCAGCTCGTCCCCGGCCACCACCGGCCGGGTGTACGCGAAGCGCTGGTCGCCGTGCACCACCCGGCTGTAGTCGACGCCCAGCGCCGGGTCCTCGACGATCTGCCGGCTGGCGGCCATGGTCACGATCACCGGGAAGGTCGGCGGGGCCACCACGTCGGGGTGGCCGAGCGCCCGGGCGGCCGCCGGGTCGTGATGCGCCGGGTCGGTCGCCCCGATGGCGGTGGCGAACTCGCGGATCTTTTCTCGGCCCACCTGGTAGGGGGCGGTCGGCGGATAGGTCCGGCCGACGAAGGACGGGTCCAGGGACATGCCGCGAACCTACACGGAAAGCACGAACGCCGATCCGTACGGGCGGGCGGCCGTTGGGGGCCGCCGTCCGCGCGGATCGGCGTTCGAAAGCTGTCTGCGGGCCGGCTGCGCCGGCCGTGGGTCAGCGGGTCTCGCGGTGGATGGTGTGCTTGCCGTCCCGGGGGCAGAACTTCTTCAGCTCGATGCGGTCCGGGTCGTTACGGCGGTTCTTGCGCGTGATGTAGTTGCGCTCCTTGCACTCCACACACGCCAAAGTGATCTTCGGCCGGACATCGGTCGCCTTCGCCACGGCGGAGTGCCTTCCTCGCTCACGGGATAACAACTACGGCGCATCAGCCTACGCGCTGTCTACGCGGACATGCAAAGTGGGCGCCGTTGGGCGCCCATCCCACCGACCACCGGGCGGACCCGGAGGACGAGAGTAGCGGTGGCCGGACTTGAACCGGCGACACAGCGATTATGAGCCGCTTGCTCTGCCATCTGAGCTACACCGCCGTGGCGGGTCCAGCCGGACCCTCTGAGCCCCCTTACGGAATCGAACCGTAGACCTTCTCCTTACCATGGAGACGCTCTGCCGACTGAGCTAAGGGGGCCTACCCGATCACCCCGTGGGGTGTCGCGCAGAGGAAACAGTACACGACCCCGCCGCCGAGGTGAAATCGGATCCCCCGCTGCCGCGTCTACGCAGGTCAGGGTACGACCCGCAGGCGGGGAAGCTCGCCCGCCGCGATCGTCTCGGGGTCGACCTGGGCGCCGAACCAGGCCTCCAACCGCTCGTACGGCAGGGGCCGGCTGAACAGGAAACCCTGGCCGATCTCGCAGCCGATGTCCTGGAGCAGCTCCAGGGTCAGCTCGCTCTCCACGCCCTCGGCCACCACGGCCAGGCCGAACTGCTGGGACAGCGTCACCACGGCGTTGACGATGGCCAGGTCGCCCGGGTCGGTCGCCATCCCCTGCACGAACGAGCGGTCGACCTTGACCTCGTGCACCGGTAGCCGGCGCAGCTGGGCCAGGGACGAGTTGCCCGTGCCGAAGTCGTCCACCGAGAGGCGGACACCGAGGTCGCGCAGGCGCTTCAGGGTCGGGATGGGACGTTCGGTGCCGTCCAGCACCCCGGCCTCGGTGACCTCCAGGGTGAGCCGCTGCGGCGGCACGCCGTACTCGTCGAGCAGGTCCCGCACCAGGGCCGGGAAGTGCTGGTCGGTGAGCGTCCGGGCGGCCAGGTTGACCGAGATGGCGAGCGCTTCCCCACCGTGGCTCCAGTCCCGGCTGCGCCGCAGGCTCTCCCGCAGCACGAACTCGGTGAGCCGGCCGAGCTGGCCGGTGTGCTCGGCCACCGCCACGAAGTCGTTCGGGACCACCGTGCCGTGCGCCGGGTGCTCCCAGCGGGCCAGGCACTCCACCCCCACCAGGCGCCGGTCCCGCAGCGTGACCTTGGGCTGGAAGTAGACCTCCAGCTCGCCGTCGTCCAACGCCCGGCGCAGGTCGGCGGCGAGGCCCAGCAGGCGCAACGAGCGGGACTCCAGCACCGGGTTGTAGAGCTGGACGCTGCCCGGAACCGACTTCGCGGCCGTGGCGGCCAGGTCGACCCGCTGGAGCAGGGTCACCGCGTCGCTGCCGTGGTCGGGGTGGACGGCCACGCCGACCGCGGTGTCCACGTCCAGGGTGAGCGCGTCGAAGACCATCTCGTCGCGGATCTGCTCGCGCAACTGGCCGGCCAGCTCCAGCGCCGCCTCGGTGCTCTCCAGCCGCAACGTCACCAGGAACTCGTCGCCACCGGCCCGGCCGACCAGGGCGGAGGAGGGCGCGCTGGCGCGCAGCCGCTCGGCCACCTCGACGAGGACCTTGTCGCCGGCCGCGTGGCCGAGTGACTCGTTGACCTGACGCAGCCGGTCGACGTCGAAGAGCAGCAGCGCCACCACCTCGCCGGGCGCGGCGATCCGGACCGCCTCGGCCACCGCCGCGGTGATCCGTCGACGGTTGGGCAGCTTGGTCAGCGCGTCGTGCTCGGCGTCGTGCCGCAACCGGTCGACCAGCCGGGAGTTCTCCAAGGCGACGGCGGCGTGCGCGGCGACGGTCTCCAGCAGCGGAACGTCGGTGCGGCCGAAGGAGTTGCTGGCGCCGAGCCGGTTGGCCACCTCAAGGGTGCCGATGACCACGGAACCCGAGCGCAGCGGGACCGCGATGACGTCCTTCACCCGCTGCTCGGAGAGGGCGGTCCGCAACTCGGCGTCGGGCACCGGGCCCCGGCCGAGGACGAGCGTGTGGCCCTCCTGGCGGACCCGCTCCCGCAACGAGGGCGGGGTGGGGGCCACGTCGAGCAGCCCCGAGTCGGCGATCCGGGAGGTCAGCAGGACCTCCGGGTGCCGGCCCTGAGCGGGCAGCCAGAGGGTCGCGTATTCCGCCTGCAGCAGGGCCCGGACCCGGCCGAGCAGGGCGTCGGCGAGGGTGCCGTCCTGGCCACTGCCGCTGACCGCCCGGCTCAGCTCGTACATGTCGGCGAGGGTCCGGTGCTGCCGGAAGAACTGCGTGTACGCCCGGTAGACCAGGGTCAGCGCGGTGATCAGCGCCCCGAGCAGGAGCAGCGACCACCAGGTGGAGGTGATCAGGATCAGGATGATCAGACCCGCGACGATGTTTATCGACGCGGAGAGGAGCGCCGACGGCGACTTGCGGAACGCGTCCCGGCCGGTCTGCCACCCCTGCAGCAGCGTGTAGACGCCGGCCACCGAGGTGATGCTGACCAGATTGACCATGATCGCGGCGGTGAAGAGCGTCAGCCAGGTGCGGGGCCCGACCCCCTCGACCGGCGGGAGGGCCTGCAGCACCAGCACGGCGAGCGACGAGCCCGCGGCGGCGCGGGCGACGTTGAACCAGAGTTTGGTCGTGCCCATCCGGTGCCAGAGATGGGTGAGAACCGCCGCCGCGGTGTAGATGATCACGACCGTCAACGGACGGGTCAGGTAGAACGCGAGTACCAGCGGGATCTCGGTGAGGGTGACGCCGAGCGACTGGCGCCGGACGGTGAAGTTGAGCACCGGCAGCCCGGCGGCCACCATGGCCAGCAGCAGCAGCACCGCCAATGACCAACCGCCGAACGGTTGGTCATTGGCGAGCCCGGTGATCGTCGAGCAGACGACCGCGAAGAGAACCAGTGGCGCTGTGATCAGCCAGGCGTGATCGTTGGAACGCGAGCCCTTGGGGGGCTGTGCCGACATGCCGCCCCTTCCGTCGACCCGTCGTCCGGCTCAGATCAGCCGGTGACCGTCAGCGAACCGCGGGCATGTTCCAGATGACGTCCGCGGTCTGCGCGTCTCCCAGCTCCGGGCCAGCGCCGACGAGAATGCCGCTCGCCACGGCGGCGATTGCCAGCAATGAGCCAAGCAGCCGGCCCAGCTTTCGACCAGACATGTCCGCTCTCCTGTCGGGGATAGTTCACAGGGATGGTGGAGGTTCCACGATCGTGCCACAGGGCCGGCACCCAGAAAAGTCGTGGGAGCAGCCCAGATCCGACCGTCGCCAACGTTCCGCCGTTCGGTCCAGACCCCGGGGGACGCCTAGCCAGATCAGACGTGTCGGCAGACCGTCAGCCGTTCCGTCCATTGCGGATTCAGACCTTCAACGCGAACCGATCAAGCCACCCGAAAGCCCCGTTCACCCGCTGCGACGCCGCGACACCATCCAGTACACCCGGAGGACGGCATCCACCCCGGGGCATAGACCACCATACCTCTCCCCGGCCAGAACGCCAGAGGATGATCCGGGTCAATTCCATCGAAATGGCGGACCCGCCCCGGCGACGAGTCGGGCTTCGGACCGACCGGTCCGGGTGACGGCGGCCGTACGCCGACTCACCGCCCAGGAGCATCGGCGCGGATCGGAGCGGGCTCAGGATTGGGGGGCAGCGGCCGGAACGCGCCCGCACCCTGGAACCGGCCGAATTCCCGACACCAGGGGCGCGCCGAGGCGCGAGTGCCCGTCGAACTCCCGGGCCTGCTTCGGATGCCCGTCCTGGCGACGCGAACTGGCCCTGGTGGCGTCGCGCCTAGAACTGGCGCCGACGCCAGCGTGGCTCGCGCTGGACTCAACGAGAAAGGCCCCGGAGCGCGTTTCTGCAGCTCACGGGGCCATCTCTGCACCTGGTGGCGGGTAGAGGATTCGAACCTCTGTAGCTTTCGCGACGGATTTACAGAGCGCCAAGCTCGGGCCTCTGGCCAGCGCAAACGCCGTTCAGCCCCCTGCTCGTGACACGGATGTGACACAGGGGCTCATTTAGCCGCCCAGGGTGCGCCAGCCGGTGGCCCGGCGCTGGCAAGCTACAGGCGGGTGTAGCGGAGAAACATGTTGCCCTGCTCATCCAGCAGCGACCGCCTGAGATGCCACTCGCCGGGCGCGGGAGACGTCTCGGTCCCTCCGGTGACCCGAGGACCGCCTATCGCGAGCACCTTCGGCGCGATTGTTAAACAGACCTCATCAACCAACCCTTGTTGGACCATCTGTGCAGCTAACGAGGGACCGCCTTCGCAGACAATGCGACGATATCCACGTGCCCTCAAAACATGAATTGCTTGAGTCAAACTCACATCGTGCCCACCGACCGGTAGGACATCCGCGTGCTCCGAAAAATCCACCGTCGTGGCAGCCACTGCGGCAGCGGGCGCGATGAGGATAGGTCGCGGCGGGACGTGACGCTCTACGTGTCGTTGAAACAGAGGACCGGCTAGGTCGAGATCTAGGCTCCGTGTAACGACTGCGATAGTCGGATACGGGTGAAGGCCATTCGCCTGGCGACGCGCGATCTGCGGGGCGGACATGACGGAAGGGCCGTACTGCTCGGCCCGCACTGTCTCGGCACCTAGTAGGAGCAGATCCGCTTCCCGCTTGACGATCTGATATATCCGCTGATCGCCCGGGCTAGTTAGGCTAGCACTGGACCCGCTGACAGCAGTTAAACCGTCAATGCTGGCGACTCCCAATAGTCGGACTCCGTATCCCGTCTCAGAAGTCGGGGCGTAGCGTTCATGAAGCTCATCTTCGTCAAGGTCGACCAGTCCGGCCTTGGGCCACATGTCACGAACACGCGCGCCGGCAGCAGGGGCGGGTGGTCCGGCCAGTCGCCAAACCAGTTCGGCCAACTTGTCGCCAAGTGAATCTGGAAGACCTGCGGCCGCGAGAAGGTTCGTGCCACTGATGGCGTGCCGATCAGCAGAGCCCCGCTCACCTGTTGCTATGTACTCTGCGCCACCCCGGTCCATGCCGTAAACCACAACCCGCTGCTGGCTCTCGAAGGCAACTGCGATGGCGTCGACGCCCAGGTCCCGCTGCACTTCGACGATTCCCCGATGACGGCGACATTGCTCAGTCCAATACCCAATGAGCTCGACTTCGCTTTGCCCGTTTACACCGGAGGATAGAATATAAGGAACGCCGTACCGGCCTGCCGGGCTGCTGATTGTTAGCAATTTGGCTGGGCTTCCCCATCGCCACGTGCTGGCATGTTGCTTGATCGCCGCAAGAATGGGATTGCCCTCGGATGCGCTGGTCATAGTCATGCCCGATCATCCTGCTTAACGTTCGCGGCAGCAATCTTTCGTTCTGCCTCAGACCAAGGGCGAAGCTTCGTCGTGTAAGCCATTTCGGTGCGATCCCCTGCTAGTACCACGTCGGCAACTTCTACAACCCGGTCTGTAGTGTCGATGGAAATCTTTCGCAGCACCAAGACGGCAACACCTGCATCGATTCCCAGCGCCAACGCTTCCTCGGCCGAAGGCGGACGAGCGGTTACTTCATCAACGATTCTGTCCAACTCGACGCCGATTGTGCTCAACTGATGTTGGGTGCCACCGGGCCAAGGCTCATTATTGGAATCGAGCAGTTCCGGATTTTTGGCGGCCACATCATACACGAGAAGCGATCGGCCGATCCCGAACGGAGCCACTTCTTTGGAGGAGCGCGTTCGGTAGATGCGTTCAAGGAGCTTCGTGCCTGCGGGAATCTTGAAGACTTCCGCGACTTCCTCGTCTGCAACGCATTCTCTGTACTCTGCCTCGAATTGAAGGTCTGCCAATTCGAGGCCTGTATCGCGCTCGGTTGCTCCCGTCCGCCGTCGATCCTCTTCGGAGCAGAGAACACGGTCCTTCTCCCACTGGTACCGCTCAGTAGTTCGGCGGATCCGTTGCCGAGGGATGCGAACAAAGGTGCCCTGTCCGTGCCGCTTCTCAATCAGCCCCTCGGCCGCGAGCTGGTCCAGCGCGCGCCGCATGGTGACCAAGCTGACGCCGTACGTGTCGCGCAGCGATGTCTCCGCAGGCATCCGCTCCCCCGGCTTGAGGCTGCCGGACTTGATCCTCTGTCGCAGGTCGGCCGCAATGCGGTCGTACTTGGTCGCCATGCCCTCTCCCCATCTTCGCCGCCACTGTCCCCGCCAGTATAGGCAGTCCTCTAGACCTCTTGACATAGCCCGAGCGACCCTCCATGCTCAGGTGGTCCTAGAGAGGACTGGTCCTCTCTCAGGCATCGCCGGACGGTTGCCAGCGTCGGCGCTGCGGCTTCGGCTGCGGCGTTCGCGAACGGGCCGCCGCGCGGTCGGTCTTTGAGAACTTCACAGCGACGGAAGAGCGCGGACGAGAGCCGTCCTCGGTAGACCCCCGCCTTGAGCCACATGGTGGCCGACCCCCGGTGCAGAGCCGGGGCGAGCGGGGTGTCGGGCAAGGGCGGCGTTCGCGCTGTACGACCTCGGAACGGGCGGCGTCTTCGCTGTCCGTTCCGAGGGTTTCCCCCGCTGCATCGACCTGTACCGGAGGTTTCCCGTGAGGAAGCACATCGTTCCCGTCACTTTCGAGCCGACCGCCGCCGACCTGGCCGCGATCGAGGTGGAGTGGCCGCTGATCGCCGCTGAGCTGGACGTGCTCGACGCCGAGATCAGCATGATCTACGCCGAAGACCACGGCGGCCCCTCGCCGCTGGACTGGCGGCGGCTGCGCCGGGCCGAGGCCCGCGTCACCCGCGCCGCCGCCGACCTGACCACCCGCACCGACCCGCACCGCGCGGCCTGATGCCTCGCATCCGCGCCGCCTTTCACGACCCGGACGGGGCGCGGTACGGCATCCCCACCTACTGGTGGCGAGGTGCCCCGCCCGGCTACGCCACCCGCCGCCAACTGACCGCCGCCGGCCTACGCCCCGGCGGTCAGCCGATCGCCGCCCAGGTGCTCTGGGCCGGGGTCGGCGGCACCCGCGCCGCCTACCTCTACCGGGTCGACCTGGCCCGACCGAAGCGCACCGCCACCCCCGCCCAGCTCCGGGCGGTCCGCGCCGCGCTGACCGCCCGCCGCACCTGCCCGACCTGCCGGCAAGTCCGCGGCTACTACATCCCGCGCTCGCTCGGCGAGTGCCTGACCTGCGCACACCCCTT
>NZ_MUYZ01000205.1:0-12640 GCF_003013775.1 Micromonospora sp. MH33 | reverse complement strand
GGCCCCGGCCGGGCCGACCCGCCGCCCCCAGCGCTACGCCGGCACCGACCGCCAGGTGCGCGGCCTGCTCCTCGCGGTGCTGCGCGACGCTCCCGGGCCGGTGCCGCACCAGCGGCTCGACCAGGTCTGGCACGACGACGTGCAGCGGGCGCGGGCGCTGGCCGGGCTGGTCACCGACGGCCTGGTCGAGCCGGTCGGCGAGGAGTCCTTCCGGCTGGCCGGCGACGGCCCGCCGGTCCCGCTCCCCCGCCCCTGAGCCCCGACCTCCGGGCAGGAGAAAAGGCGACGGCCCCGGCGGCTTTCGCCTGCCGGGGCCGTCGCCCTCGATCAGTTGCCCGAACTCACGCGGCGTCGTCCGCGCCCGTGGCGGCGGTGCCGCCGAGGTCCGCCGGGACCGCGTCCGGCACGGCCACCGGCCGGTCGGCACCCCGGAAGACGAGCTTGGACTTGTCGATGTTGTCCGGGTCGCCCTCGCAGTCCACCACCACGATCTGACCCGGGGTCAGCTCGTTGAAGAGGATCCGCTCGGACAGGTTGTCCTCGATGTCGCGCTGGATCGTGCGACGCAGCGGCCGCGCGCCCAGCACCGGGTCGAAGCCCTTCTTCGCCAGGTACTTCTTGGCGTTGTCGGTCAGCTCCAGGCCCATGTCCTTGTTCCTCAGCTGCGTCTCGATCCGGGCGATCATGATGTCCACGATCGAGAGGATCTCGTTCTCGCGCAGCTGGTGGAAGACGATGGTGTCGTCGATCCGGTTCAGGAACTCGGGCCGGAAGTGCTGCTTGAGCTCGTCGTTGACCTTCTGCTTCATCCGGTCGTAGTTGGACTCGGAGTCCTCAGAGGCCTGGAAGCCCAGCGACACCGCCTTGGCGACGTCCCGCGTACCGAGGTTGGTGGTCAGGATGATGACCGTGTTCTTGAAGTCCACGATCCGACCCTGGCCGTCGGTGAGCCGCCCGTCCTCCAGGATCTGGAGGAGCGTGTTGAACACGTCCGGGTGGGCCTTCTCGATCTCGTCGAAGAGGACCACCGAGAACGGCCGGCGACGCACCTTCTCGGTCAGCTGCCCGCCCTCGTCGTAGCCGACGTAGCCGGGAGGGGCACCCACCAGCCGGGACACCGTGTACCGGTCGTGGAACTCGGACATGTCCAGCTGGATGAGGGCGTCCTCGCTGCCGAACAGGAACTCGGCGAGCGCCTTGGAGAGCTCGGTCTTACCGACGCCGGACGGGCCGGCGAAGATGAACGAGCCGGACGGGCGCTTCGGGTCCTTCAGGCCGGCCCGGGTACGCCGGATCGCCTTCGAGACCGCCTTGACCGCGTCCTCCTGGCCGATGACGCGCTTGTGCAGCTCGTCCTCCATGCGCAGCAGGCGCGAGGTCTCCTCCTCGGTCAGCTTGTAGACCGGGATGCCGGTCCAGTTGCCGAGCACCTCGGCGATCTGCTCGTCGTCGACCTCGCTGACGACGTCCAGGTCACCGGCCTTCCACTCCTTCTCCCGCTGGGCCTTCTGCCCGAGGAGCTGCTTCTCCTTGTCGCGGAGCTGCGCGGCCCGCTCGAAGTCCTGCGCGTCGATCGCGGACTCCTTGTCGCGGCGGACCTGGGCGATCCGCTCGTCGAAGTCGCGCAGGTCTGGCGGCGCGGTCATCCGGCGGATGCGCATCCGGGCGCCGGCCTCGTCGATCAGGTCGATCGCCTTGTCCGGCAGGAAGCGGTCGGAGATGTACCTGTCGGCCAGGGTGGCGGCAGCCACGAGAGCCGCGTCGGTGATGCTCACCCGGTGGTGCGCCTCGTAGCGGTCCCGCAGGCCCTTGAGGATCTCGATGGTGTGGGCCAGCGACGGCTCACCCACCTGGATCGGCTGGAAGCGGCGCTCGAGAGCGGCGTCCTTCTCCAGGTGCTTGCGGTACTCGTCGAGGGTCGTGGCGCCGATGGTCTGCAGCTCGCCACGGGCCAGCATCGGCTTGAGGATGCTGGCGGCGTCGATCGCGCCCTCGGCGGCACCCGCACCCACCAGGGTGTGGATCTCGTCGATGAACAGGATGATGTCGCCGCGGGTGCGGATCTCCTTGAGCACCTTCTTGAGGCGCTCCTCGAAGTCACCGCGGTAGCGGGAACCGGCGACCAGGGCACCCAGGTCGAGGGTGTAGAGCTGCTTGTCCTTCAGCGTCTCGGGCACCTCGCCCTTGATGATCTTCTGGGACAGGCCCTCCACCACGGCGGTCTTGCCGACGCCGGGCTCACCGATCAGGACCGGGTTGTTCTTGGTCCGGCGGGAGAGCACCTGCATGACCCGCTCGATTTCCTTCTCGCGCCCGATGACCGGGTCGAGCTTGCCCTCGCGGGCGGCCTGGGTCAGGTTCCGGCCGAACTGGTCCAGCACGAGGCTGGTCGACGGCGCGGCCTCGCCCGGCGCGGCGCCCGCCGCGGCCGGCTCCTTGCCCTGGTAGCCGGAGAGCAGCTGGATCACCTGCTGGCGGACCCGGTTGAGGTCGGCGCCGAGCTTGACCAGCACCTGGGCGGCCACGCCCTCGCCCTCACGGATCAGGCCGAGCAGGATGTGCTCCGTGCCGATGTAGTTGTGGCCGAGCTGCAGCGCCTCGCGCAGCGACAGCTCCAGCACCTTCTTGGCCCGCGGCGTGAACGGGATGTGCCCGCTCGGCGCCTGCTGGCCCTGGCCGATGATCTCCTCGACCTGCTGACGGACGCCCTCAAGGGAGATGCCGAGGCTCTCCAGGGCCTTTGCCGCGACACCCTCACCCTCGTGGATCAGGCCCAGCAGGATGTGCTCCGTACCGATGTAGTTGTGGTTGAGCATCCGGGCCTCTTCTTGGGCCAGGACGACAACCCGTCGCGCTCGGTCGGTGAACCGCTCGAACATGCCCTCGTGCTCCTCACGTGCCGTGCGCCTTGATGGTCAGATCTCGGCGGGGCCGGTGCGCGGACGTCCGGGACGGGCGTCCGTGCCTCCTTACTCTATCGCCGCGGACCGACTCCGCTGAGGTCGTGTGTCCCCGCGAATGGCCGTTCACGCGTCGTTTCTGACAACCGTCCGCGCTCAGGAGGTGTTCCGGTACCCCAGCCTGTACGCGCAGAGCGAAATTCGACCGCCGGTGGAAAAGCCCGGTCGAGGGGCTCGGGCGGGGCGTCGGCGCCCGGCCGCGGTCTTCCACAGCCTGTGGACAGCATCCCCACCGCCTGTGGACAACTCTTCCGGGGGCGGGTTTCTTCCCGGGCCCGGACCGCCCCGCGACCCGGCCGGCGCGGACCGGACACACGGCGCAGCCGGGCGGAAACGGCGACGCCGGCCCGGAGTGGCACTCCGGTCCGGCGTCGTGTCGCCCGCTGCGAGGGTCGTCGGGTCAGTGCCCCGCCTTCGCGTGGTACTCGTCCACGATCTCCTGCGGGATGCGCCCCCGGTCGGAGATGTCCTTGCCGGCCTTCTTGGCCCAGGAGCGGATGGCCTTGTTCTGCTCGCGGTCGGCGGTCGCGCCGCCGCGACCCCGCGCGGCCCGGCCACCCACGACCACCCCGCCGCGGCCGACCTTCGTCCCGTGCGCGATGTACTGCGCGAATACGTCACGCAATTTTTCAGCGTTGGAAGCCGAGAGGTCGATCTCGTACTGCACTCCGTCGAGCGCGAACTTGACGGTCTCGTCAGCGTCCCCGCCGTCCAGGTCATCGACCAGCTTGTGAATGATCTGCTTGGCCACGTCTTACATTCCTTTCGAGCAGGGTTGTTGCGCCCCAGTAATACAGGAGCACAATAACCCGCCCGCTGCTTGCTCCGTCAATAGGATGCGGTAACGACCCGGAGAAGCTTCTGTGCTACTCGGGCCGGACCAACGGGAACAGGATGGTTTCCCGAATTCCCAGGCCGGTCAGCGCCATCAAGAGCCGGTCGATTCCCATTCCCATCCCACCGGCCGGCGGCATTCCGTACTCCATCGCCCGGAGAAAGTCCTCGTCCAGACGCATGGCCTCGTCGTCGCCCCGGGCCGCGAGCTGCGCCTGGGCCACCAGCCGCTCCCGCTGCACCACCGGGTCGACCAGCTCGGAGTACGCGGTGCCCAGCTCGAAGCCGAGGACGTAGAGGTCCCACTTCTCGGCCAGGCCCGGCTCGCTCCGGTGGGCCCGGGTCAGCGGGCTGGTCTCCTCCGGGTAGTCGCGGACGAAGGTGGGCGCCTGCAGGGACGGGACCACCAACTCCTCGAACAACTCCTCGGCCAGCTTGCCCGGGCCCCACTTCGGGTCGACGGAGACGCCGACCTTGTCCGCGTACTCGACCAGGCGGGCCCTTTCGGTGCGGACCGTGACCTCCTCACCGAGCGCTTCGGAAAGAACACCGAACAGCGACACCGAGCGCCACTCGCCGCCCAGATCGAACTCGCGGCCGTCGGCGTGGGTGACCACCGTCGAGCCGGCGACCGCGAGGGCGGCCTGCTGCACGAGATTTCGGGTCAGCTCGGCCATGGTGTTGTAGTCGCCGTACGCCTGGTAGGTCTCGAGCATCGCGAACTCCGGCGAGTGCGAGGAGTCGATGCCCTCATTACGGAAGTTGCGGTTGATCTCGAAGACCCGGTCGACGCCGCCGACGACCGCCCGCTTCAGAAACAGTTCCGGCGCGATTCGCAGATACAGGTCGGTGTTCAACGCATTGCTGTGGGTCACGAATGGGCGGGCCGCCGCGCCGCCGTGCAGCAACTGGAGCATCGGAGTCTCGACCTCGATGAAGTCCTGCGCGTGCAGGGTGTCCCGGAGGCTGCGCACCGCGGTGGCCCGGGTGCGGACCATCTGCCGGGCCTGCGGGCGGACCACCAGGTCCACGTAGCGCTGGCGGACCCGCGCCTCCTCGCTGAGCGGCTTGTGCGCCACCGGCAGCGGGCGCAGCGCCTTGGCCGTGACCGCCCACTCCTCCACCAGCACCGACAGCTCGCCGCGCCGGCTGGTGATCACCTCACCGGTCACCCCGACGTGGTCGCCCAGGTCGACCAGGCGCTTCCAGTCGTCCAGCCGCTCGGCGCCGACCCGGTCCAGGCTGAGCATCGCCTGGAGTTCGGTGCCGTCGCCGTCCCGCAGGGTGGCGAAGCAGAGCTTGCCGGTGTTCCGTACGAAGATCACCCGGCCGGTGACCGAGACCCGGTCGCCGGTGGCCGTGTCGGTGGGCAGCTCGGCGTACCGCTCGCGGATCTTCGCCAGGGTGCTGGTGCGCGGGAAACCGACCGGGTAGGGCTCGACGCCCTCGGCGAGCATCCGGTCCCGCTTCTCCCGGCGGACCTTCATCTGCTCCGGAAGGTCGTCGGCGGGGTCTACTGGCAGGGCGTTCTGCTCGGTCACGGCACGCTTCCTCAGACGGAGAATTCGGGCGGGGTCAGGCCCCGAGCGTACTCAAGGGCCCGCCGGGTCGTTACGGGATAACCTGCCCGCCATGACCGACCCCACTGAGGCCCTCTCGTTCGGCGCCGCCGCCGCCGAGTACGACCGGTTCCGCCCCCGCTATCCGGAGGAGGCGCTGCGCTGGGCGCTGGACGGGCTGGCCGCCCCGGCGCGGGTGGTGGACCTCGGCGCGGGCACCGGCATCCTCACCCGTGGCGTGCTCGCGCTCAAGCACCAGGTCGTACCCGTGGAACCGGATCCCGGCATGCGGGCGCAGCTGGCGGCCGCCACGCCGGGCACGACGGCGCTGGCCGGCAGCGCCGAGGCGGTGCCCCTGCCGGACGGGGCGGCCGACGCCGTGCTGGTCGGCCAGGCCTACCACTGGTTCGACCGGGAGCCCGCGCACGCCGAGATCGCCCGGGTGCTGCGCCCGGGCGGCACCTTCGCCCCGATCTGGAACGTCCGGGACGAGGGCGTGGACTGGGTGGCGGAGCTGAGCCGGGTCGCCCACCTCGGCGACAACGCCGGCAACGTGGTGGAGAAGTACGCCGACTTCGGCCCCGCCTTCACGCCCGTCGAGCTGGGCGAGTTCGCCCACACCGCCACGCTCACGCCCGAGGAGGTGGTCGCCATGCTGCACACCCGGTCCCACTGGCTCACCGCCACGCCGGCCGAGCGGGACCGCGTCGACCGCGAGCTGCGGGAACTCTTCGCCACCCACCCCGACCTGGTCGGCCGGGCCACGGTCGAGCTGCCCTACCGCACCCTGGTGCTGCGTTCCCGGCGGCGGTGAGGCTCAGTTGTTGCGCTCGTAGACCATCCGCAGGCCGATCAGCGTGATCATCGGCTCGTGGTGGGTGATGGTGCGGCACTCGCTGAGCACCAGCGAGGCCAGGCCGCCGGTGGCGATCACGGCCTTCACCTCGCCCAGCTCCTCGGTCATCCGCTCGACGATCCGGTCCACCTGGCCGGCGAAGCCGAAGTAGAGGCCGGCCTGGAGGCACTCGACGGTGTTCTTGCCGATCACCGATCGGGGCCGGGTGGCCTCCACCTTGCGCAGCTGGGCGGCGCGGGCGGCGAGCGCGTCGAAGGAGATCTCGATGCCCGGCGCGAACGCGCCGCCGAGGAACTCGCCCCGGCCGCTGATCACGTCGAAGTTGGTGGTGGTGCCGAAGTCCACCACGATGCACGGCCCGCCGTAGAGGGTGTACGCGGCCAGGGTGTTCACCACCCGGTCCGCGCCGACCTCCTTGGGATTGTCGATGGCCAGCTGCACGCCGGTGCGTACCCCGGGCTCGACGATCACGCTCGGCAGGTCGGCGTAGTAGCGGGCCAGCATGGTGCGCAGCGAACGCAGCGCGGCCGGCACCGTCGAGCAGGCGGCCACCCCGGTGATCTCCACGGCGTCACCGGCGAGCAGTCCCCGGAACATCAGACCCAGCTCGTCCGCCGTGGACCGGGCGTCGGTCTTGATCCGCCAGTTGTGCACCAGCTTGTCGCCGTCGAAGGTCGCCAGCACGGTGTTGGTGTTCCCGATGTCGATGCAGAGCAGCACAGCGGCAGCCTAGACCGTCATTCCTCGCGCAGATCCAGGGCGATGTCCAGGATCGGCGAGGAGTGGGTCAGCGCGCCGACGGAGAGGAAGTCGACGCCGGTCGCCCCGTACTCGGCGGCCACCGGCAGGGTGAGCCCGCCGGTCGCCTCCAGCTCCGCGCGGTCGCCCACCGCGGCGACCACCTCGCGCAGCTGCGCCGGGGTCATGTTGTCCAGCAGCAGGAAGTCGGCGCCGGCCTCGACCGCCTCCACCGCCTCGGCCAGGGTGTCCACCTCCACCTGCACCGGGACGTCCGGGAACGCCTCCCGGACCCGGCGGAAGGCCGCCCCGATCCCGCCCGCGGCCACCTTGTGGTTGTCCTTGATCATGGCGACGTCGTGCAGGCCCATCCGCTTGTTGGTGCCGCCGCCGGCGCGGACCGCGTACTTCTCCAGGGCCCGCAGGCCGGGGGTGGTCTTGCGGGTGTCGAGCACCATCGCCTTGGTGCCCGCCAGCGCGTCGGCCCAGGCCCGGGCGTGGGTGGCCACCCCGGACATCCGGGAGAGCAGGTTGAGCGCGGTCCGCTCGGCGGTGAGCAGCAGCCGGGTCGGGCCGGTCACCGTGGCCAGCACGTCGCCGCGCGCCACCCGCTGCCCGTCGTGGGCCACCAGCGACACCTCGACGGTACGATCCGCCCCGGTCACCTCGCCCACCAGCTCGAACACGGCCGCGGCCACCGGCAGCCCGGCCACCACGCCATCGGCGCGGGCGACCAGGTCGGCGGTGTCGTTCTGCGCGTCCGGGATGGTGGCGACGCTGGTGACGTCGAGGAAGTCCGCGCCCAGGTCCTCGGTGAGCGCGTCGACGACCACCCGCCGGACCCGCTCCGGGTCCAGGCCACCGGCCCGCAGCGCCCGCTCCGTCGACTCCCTCACTGGTCCTCCTTCGTTCGCGACTGCGGGGCTCGCAGGACCGGCTCACTCCTCGCGCTCACTGGTCCTCCCAGCGCTCGGTCACGAAACCCTCGGCCCCGATCCCGGCCACGAGGTGGCCCCGCCACCGCTCGTCGGCCGTCGGGAAGTCCTCCCGCCAGTGGCAGCCCCGGGTCTCCCGGCGGGCGTACGCGGCGGCGACCAGGGTCGACGCCACGGTGACCAGGTTCGTCGCCTCCCAGTCGGCGGTCCGCGGCACGCCC
This sequence comes from Micromonospora sp. MH33, assembly GCF_003013775.1. Lineage (NCBI taxonomy): Bacteria > Bacillati > Actinomycetota > Actinomycetes > Micromonosporales > Micromonosporaceae > Micromonospora > Micromonospora sp. MH33. The sequence goes on along the minus strand of NZ_MUYZ01000205.1, from coordinate 4,537 downwards.
CGGGCCTGGCCCACCTCGGTAAGGGTGGCGGCGGTGTCGGCGAGGGTCGGCGCCGACCGGAGCACCCCCGCGCCCCGGGTCATGGCCCGCTGCAGGGTGGGCGCGGCCCCCGCCGGCACCAGCCAGCCCTGGCCGCCCACCCAGGCGCCGGTCTCCGCCGGCTTCGCCTGCTCGGGCAGCCCGGCGGCGATGTCCTCGGCGATCCGGCGGGAGAACACCAGCCCCTCCAGCAGCGAGTTGCTGGCCAGCCGGTTGGCGCCGTGCACGCCGGTGCAGGCGACCTCGCCGCAGGCGTACAGGCCGGGGATGGAGGTGCGGCCGCGCAGGTCGGTCCGGACGCCGCCGGAGGCGTAGTGGGCGGCCGGGGCGACCGGGATCAGGTCGGCGGCCGGGTCCACGCCGATGGCCAGGCAGGAGGCCACGATGGTGGGGAAGCGCCGGGCCAGGAAGTCGCCGCCCAGGTGGCGGGCGTCCAGCCAGACATGGTCCGCGCCGGTGGCCAGCAGCACCCGGTGGATGCCCTTGGCCACCACGTCCCGGGGCGCCAGCTCGGCCAGCTCGTGCTGGCCCACCATGAACCGCTTGCCGTCGCCGTCGACCAGGTGGGCGCCCTCGCCGCGCAGCGCCTCGGAGACCAGCGGCTGCTGGGCGAGGCCGGCGCCCGGCTCACCGGCCGGCACGATCAGCGCGGTGGGGTGGAACTGCACGAACTCCACGTCGGTGACCGCCGCGCCGGCCCGCAGCGCGAGCGCCACTCCGTCGCCGGTGGAGACCGCCGGGTTGGTGGTGGCCGCGAAGATCTGCCCCATCCCGCCGGTGGCCAGCACCACGGCCCGGCCCAGGATGGCGCCGACGCCGTCCTCGCTGCCCTCGCCGAGCACGTGCAGGGTGATCCCGCAGGCGGGGCCGAGCCCGTCCGGCCCGTCGCCGGGGGCGCGCAGCAGGTCCAGCACCAGGGCGTGCTCGACCAGCCGGATCCACGGGTCGCGGCGGACCGCGGCGTGCAGCGCCCGCTGCACCTCGGCCCCGGTGGCGTCGCCGCCGGCGTGCACGATCCGGTCGGCCCGGTGGCCGCCCTCCCGGGTGAGCATCAGCGAGCCGTCCGGGTTGCGGTCGAACTCCGCCCCGATCCGCATCAGCTCCCGCAGCCGGGTCGGGCCCTCCTCCACCAGCACCCGCACCGCCGCCGGGTCGCAGAGGCCCACGCCGGCCACCTCGGTGTCGTACGCGTGCGCGGCCGGGGTATCCGCAGGGTCGAGCACCGCGGCGATGCCGCCCTGCGCCCAGCGGGTCGAGCCCTCGTCGATGTTGACCTTGGTGACCACGGTGACGTGCAGCCCCGCCTCGCGCAGGTGCAGCGCGGCGGTCAGCCCGGCGACCCCGGACCCGACGACGATCACGTCGGTGGTCTCCACCCAGCCGGGTGCGGGCGCGGCGAGCAGCCGGGGCAGGGCCGGCAGGTCGACGGTCGGAAGGTCCATGAGCACAGTCAACCCGAAGGCCCCTCATCCCGGGCGGCGGGGGCGGGACGAGTGGTTTCGGCTACCTCGTCCGGACCGGCAGGCCGGCCGGGCCGGCCCCCTTGAGCGAGGCGGTCACGGTGCGGTCGCTGAGCCAGAGGTAGCAGCGCACTCCCCGGTCGCCGACCACCCACCGGCCGGCGCCGGGCGGGCGGACCACCACGCCGCTGCGGAACCGCAGCGTCGGGTCGTCGGGCACGCCGGCGTACTTCGCCAGGACGGTGTTGCAGCCGGCGTAGAGGGGCGCCCAGTCGGCGGCCTTCTTCGGGTACGGGCGGTCCGGCGCCGCCCACACCCCGACGAACTCGGCGTCGTGCGCGGCACGGCAGTCGACCGGGGTGAGGGTCTGCACCCGGCGGGCGTCCCGGCCGGTGCGCTGGCAGCCCAGCCGCAGCGGGGACGGCCCCTTGAGCGCGTCGCGCAGGCTGCCCGTCCGGGTCACCACGGTCGCCGCCGCCTCGACCGTGGTCAGCTCGGTCAGGTCGCAGCGGTACCAGCGGGAACCGGCCGCCCAGCCGGGGCCGGTGGGCAGCGCCACGGCCAGCCGCAGCCGGCCGGCCCGCCAGTTGTCGCCGACGTAGCCGCCGGCCCGGGTGTCGCACTCCGCGAAGGCGGTACGCAGCTCGGCCGAGCCGAGCGCCGGCGGGGTCGGCCGCTCGCCGGTGAACGCCCCCACGTGCACCGTCTCCACCCGGTGCGGCAGGTCACATCCGACCGGGTCGTAGCCGGACAGGCCCACCGTGGGGGTGAAGTCCGCGACCTGACACACCCCGGCCGCCGGGGTGAACGGGCCGGCCGGCGGCAGGGCGCCCCAGTCGTCGGTGAGATCCCCGTCCAGCCAGCCCGACGAGGCACACCCGGCCAGCGCCACGCCCGCGACCAACGCGGCGACGAGGCTCCGCATCGCACCGCCCATCGCGCCTCCCCCAGCCCGACGACCGTCGATCCCGACGGTCCGACCAGGGTAGCGGGAAATGACCTTCCGGTGACAGACCGTGCGTGCGGCCCGGGCTCAGTTGAGGGCGGCGGCCAGCGGGTTGGGGACGGGGTCACCGGCGGTGCCGGGGGCGGCCGTCGTCGGGTCGGCGGTCAGGTCGACCACCTTGTTGTCGGCGTCGACGTGCACCACCCGCGGCTGGTACGAGCGCGCCTCGGCGTCGTCCATCTGCCCGTACGAGATGAGGATGACCAGGTCACCGGGGTGCACCAGGTGCGCCGCGGCGCCGTTGATGCCGATCACGCCGCTGCCCCGCCGCCCCGGGATCACGTACGTCTCCAGCCGGGCGCCGTTGGTGATGTCCACGATCGCGACCTGCTCGCCGGGGATGAGGTCGGCCGCGTCGAGCAGATCCTCGTCCACGGTCACCGAGCCGACGTAGTGCAGGTCGGCCTGGGTCACCGTGGCCCGGTGGATCTTCGACTTGAGCATCGTCCGGAGCATCGGGGCGCCTTTCCGAAGGGAGGGGGTGGGGTCAGGAACGCGGGGCGAGGTGGATCGCCGTGTTGTCGATCAGGCGGGTGGCCCCGACCCAGGCGGCGATCAGCAGCCGCGCCGCGCCGGAGACCGGGCCGGGCTCCAGGTCGACGTCGGTGAGCACCAGGTAGTCGAGGCGGGCGCCCGGCGTACCCGAGTCGAAGCCCCGGTGGGCGGCGGCCAGCACCACGCCGGCGTCCGCGCCCTGCTCGGCGGCCTCGACGCCGGCCCGCAGCGCGGCGGAGAGGCTCAGCGCGGCCGCCCGCTCCTCCGCCGACAGGTAGCGGTTACGGCTGGACAGGGCCAGTCCGTCCGGTTCGCGCACGGTCGGCACCCCGACGATCTCCGTCGGCACGTCCAGGTCGCGGACCATCCGCCGGACCAGGGTGAGCTGCTGGTAGTCCTTTTCGCCGAAGAAGGCGAGGTCGGGGCGGGTGAGCTGGAGCAGCTTCATGACCACGGTGAGCACCCCGTGGAAGAAGCCGGGGCGGCTCAGCCCCTCCAGGTCCTCACCGAGCGGGCCCGGGTTCAGCCGCACCCTCGGCTGGCCCTCCGGGTACATGTCCGCCACGGCGGGGGCGAACACCACGTCCGCGCCGGCCCGCCGGCAGATCTCCAGGTCGGCGTCGAGGGTGCGCGGGTAGCGGTCGAAGTCCTCGTTCGGGCCGAACTGGAGCGGGTTCACGAAGATGGTCACGATCACGTGGTCCGCGCGCTCCCGGGCGGCCCGCAGCAGGGTCTCGTGCCCCGAGTGCAGCGCACCCATGGTCATCACCACGCCGACCGTGCCGGTCAGCGCGTCCCGGGCCGCCGCGAGCTCCTTGCGGGTGTGCACCAGCTCCGTCATCAGGCCGCTACCTCCATCCCGTCCAGCACGTCAAGCAGCGGCTCCGCGTCGGCCGGCCGCAGCCGACCGGCCGCGATCGCGCGATCCGCCGTCCGTCGTGCCAACGCCAGGTAGGAGGGCACGGATTCCGGCGCGGTCGCCGCCAGTCGCTCCAGGTGCCGGCGTACGGTGCCCGCGTCGCCCCGCGATACCGGGCCGGTGAGCGCGTCGTCGCCGAGCCGCAGCGCGTTCTCCAGCGCGGCCCGCAGCAGCGGGGCGAGCACCTTCTCCGGCCGGTCCACCCCGGCGTCGCGCAGCCGGTCGGCGGCCTCGTTGACCAGGGTCACCAGATGGTTCGCGCCGTGCGCAAGCGCCGCGTGGTAGAGCGGCCGGTCGCCCTCCGCCACCCACTCCGGCACGCCGCCCAGGTCGGCCACCAGCCGGGCGGCGAACGCGCGCAGCTCTGCCGGGGCGGTCACCCCGTAGGAGATGCCGGCGAGGCGGGTCAGGTCGTCCGGCGTACCGGTGAAGGTCATCGCCGGGTGCAGCGCGAGCGGCCGGGCGCCGACGGCGGCCGCCGGGGCGAGGACGGCCAGCCCGTGCGCGCCGGAGGTGTGCGCGATCACCTGACCGGGGCGCAGCGCGCCGGACTCGGCCAGGCCGGCGACCACGCCGGCGAGGGCGTCGTCCGGGACCGCCACGATCAGCAGGTCGGTG
>NZ_MUYZ01000204.1:0-12669 GCF_003013775.1 Micromonospora sp. MH33 | reverse complement strand
CATCTACGCCATCGCCGTGGCGCTGTGGTGGGTCCGCCAGGTGTGGACCCGGATCGTGCGCCCCGACCGGCAGCCGGTCCACGCCCCATGAGCCCTTCCGACAACAGGGCGCAATCGGTCCCCGTCGGCCATGGCAGGGACGCCGGGCGGAGGTGATCGAGCGTGCGATGGCCGCGACAGGTGGCGTCACTGCTGTTCCTCACGCTGCTGCTGGCGGGTCCGCCTCTGCTACTGGTGAGGATCGTCGGCTGGCCGGTGCAGGGCTGGCCGACCCTGCGACAGATCCAGCTGTGGGTGGCGCAGCCCCTGACCGAGCAAACCCTGACCACCGCGCTGACCCTGTTCGCCTGGCTGGTCTGGCTGTTCCTGGCTTACACGGTCACTGTCAGGGCCCTGAGGCGGGTGCGGGCCGGCGCCCGCTGGTTGCGTCGGATGCCGCTGCCCACGCCCCTGCAGGCCACGGCCACCGGCATGGCCGGAGCTGCCGCCTTCGGTGCCGCCGCCAACACCACCACCGCGCCGCCAGCTCATCCCCTTGCCATGGCCGCCGGAACACTCGACGACCCCGACGGCATCAAGCCCGCCGCCACTAGCGACGACACCCGCGACGGCGTGGTGGTGGCGGGCGGCTGGCTGCCCCACGAGGTCGCCGAGCAGATCGCCGCAGCTGCGGCGATGGTATGGCTGCGCCGCCGCTGCACCTACCTGGCCCGCCCACACAGCTCACCCGGGCGGGACAAGCAGGACCTTGCCCCCTTGCCCGCTACCGTCGCCGCCGTCCAAGCCGCGCTCGCCGCCGACCAGACCCGCCCGCCGCCGCCCGCCGGCGCAGCCCCGGCCGGCACCGGCGACGCCCCGAAACCGCTGCCGGGGCTGGTGGCGGGCCTACCGCCGGGCGGGGCTGGTCTCGTCGGCGACGGTGCCCTCGCCGCAGGCAGGGGACTACTGGTCACCGCGCTGCTGGCGAGGCTACGACAGCCCTCGGGCGACGCGCCGGTCGTCATCACCCGCGCCGCCCTGACCATGCTCCTGGGCTCCGCCGCCGACCTGATCCGCCAGGATCTCCCGAGTCTGCAGGTGGCGGCCACCGTCGACGACGCCACGAGCTTCCTGACTTCTTCCCTGACCGATGAGCAGCCTCCGTCCGCCCCCGAGCAGCCGGAACGACACGACAGCAGGGCAGCGCTCGGCGCCGCGACACCGGCGGTTTTGATCCTCGATGTCCCGCCGCCTGCAGGCCGGGTGGAAGGCGCGCTGCCGACCGGCGCCGTCACCGTGGTCGTCCTGGACGCCTGGCCCGCCGCCGTCACCTGGCAGATCGACGCGACCGGCCACACCCACGACCCGCGCCGCGCGACGCAGGCGCGGCCGCGGTTGTGCGTGCTGGACCCCGTCGCCACCACCGATCTGCTCGCCGTGATCGGCCACGCCCACCCGGCGCCGCTCGACACGCACGCCCAGCACCCCACCGAAAACGGCGTCGCCCTACCTCGCCCGCGGGTGCCCCACCAAAGCACCGGCGACCAGAGGTCACCTCGCACCCGTGGCACCGCCACTGCAGCATCCCGGCGGCTGGAGCTGCGTGTCCTCGGCGAGCCGGCGATACTCCTCGACGGTGAGCCGCTGACCATCCGGCGCAGCGCCGCCCTGCAGATCCTCGTCTTCCTCACCGTGCACCGCGACGGGGCCGGCAGCCGGCAGCTGGTGGAAGCCATCTGGCCGGGCCTGCCCGCTCACACGCTCACCGGTCGGCTCTACACGACGCTCAGCGACCTGCGCGGCGCCCTGCGGTCCGCCAGCGGATCGCCCGTCATCGACCACACCGACGACCGCTACCGCCTCAACCCGGCGTACCTGGACACGGACCTGTGGCGGTTGCAGGCCGCCGCGCGGCACGCCGCCACGGAGGTCACCGACCGCCTCACCGCCTGGCAAGCCGTCATCGACGCCTACGGCGGTGACCTCGCCGCCGGGTACGCGTGGCCCTGGCTCGAATCACCGCGAGAAGCCACCCGCCGGCATGCCATCGACGCCTACGCGGCCCTGGCCGCCCTCCAACCCGACCCGCGCCGCGCCTTGGCCCTGCTGCAGGGCGGCATCCGCGTCGACCCCTACAACGAAGACCTGCACCTGCGCGCGATGAAGGCCCTCGCGACCCTCGGCGACCCGCACGCGATCAGCGAGCTACGCGACAGTTACACCCGCCGCCTCGCCGCAGCCGGACTCGAGCCGGGCGACCACTTCCGCAACACGGCCGCCCACCTCAGCAGTGCCTACCTCTCGGGGCGATAACGCCACCGCGGCTGCCACCGATCCACGGCCGAGACCGGGAAGACGTCGCCGGTAAGGCCGCCTCTCTCGGTGACCGGCAAGTCTCTGACCTGCTCGTGTGAGGTCCTGTAAGCCTGTGTGAGGTCCTGTCAGCCCTCGCGGCAGCCTCCACGACCTTGCGCGGCCATACGGTCGATCCGCCAGCACCCGCACCCGACCGTCCGACGGCCCGCCAGCTCTCCCGCGTCATCGCCGCCCGTCGGCGCCACGGCTTCGGTGAGACGGGCCCGAACAGGCAGGAGGCAGCGATGAGAAGCAGAGCGGCTTCTACTGCGACCACGACGGCGAGCCTGCTTCTGCTCGTAGCCGTCCCGGCAATGCTCGTCCACCTCGGCGCCTGGCCAACCCGGGGTGTGCCATCGGCCGACACGCTGCGGGAGTGGGTCCGTCAGCCCCTGACCGGCGGGTTTCTCGCCGGCCTCGCGCAGGCCGGCGCATGGCTGATCTGGGCGCTGCTCGCCGCCGCCGTCCTGACCCGTGTCTACACGCGGGTCACCCGCACGCTGCGGTGGCTGCCGACGCTGCACCTACCAGGACCGCTGCAGGGGCTGACCGCCGCGGTGCTGGGCGCCACCGCCGTCACCGCCAGCACCACCGGCGTCCCCGCCCAGGCCGCCCAGCCCGGCGCCGGCATCACCACCACCGAGCACGAGACGATGCGCTCCGCCCCAGCAGAGCCCGCCAACACCCGCCCCGTGGACACGGCACTCAGCCAGCCGGATCCCACCCCCGCCGCGCCACGCCACGACAGCTACACGGTGCGGCGGGGGGACACCCTGTCCGAGATCGCCGACCGGTGCCTCGGCGACCCGCATCGTTGGCCGGAGATCTTCGCGCTCAACCGCGGCACCCACTTCGGCGGCACCGGTGGGACCCTGCGCGACCCGAACCTGATCTACCCGGGCTGGACCCTCGACCTGCCCACCACCACGCCGCCCGCCCACCAACCCCGGCCGCCGACGCCACCGCCTGCCGTCAACCCGCCGCCGCAACCCGACGACGTCGAGACGGCAACGCCGTCCCCGGCTGCCACCACACCGACCGACACCACGCCACGCACCCCGCCGCCACCAGTGTCGGCACCCGCCAGTCCCGCCGAGAGCACCACCGCCACCGACACGGCCAGCACTGACCCAGACGGCTCCGCAACCTCCGGTCACCGACGGCAGGGGGTGACGCTGCCCAGCGGCAGCTGGGTGGACATCGGCCTCGCCCTGGCCATCACCGCCGCAGTGGCGCTGGTGTGGGCCCACCGCCGACGCCGCTACGTCCCCCGCCCGCCCACCGCCGAACCGCGAGCCACCGACCCCGACCTGACGCCCATGCCGCTCGTGGTGAACCAGATCCGCCGCGCACTGCGCCGCATCTCCGCCCATCACACTCGCGCGATCGGCCACGGAGGCCACGACGAGCTCGACAACGACCTGCACGACGAGACCAGCTCTGCCCCACCCGACGACGACCCGGAGGCGGCGACCTGGTACGCCGGCGACCCTGACGTCACGGGCGGCCGCTCCCAGAGCGGAACCGACCCGCTGCTCGCGGTACAGCCGCACGCGTTGCCAGAGGTGTGGCCGCCCGCCGGGCTGGGCCTGGCCGGGCCCGGAGCGCACGCCGCCGCCCGCGGATTCCTGACCGCAGCCCTCGCCGCCGGCGGCCTGGAGCACCCCGACGACCGCACCCAGGCGGTGCTGCCGTCGACGACCGCGACGACGCTGCTCGGCGCCGCCGCAGTCAACCTGCCCCGCACACCCCGGCTGACCGTCACCGCCGACCTCGACGACGCCCTGAACATCCTGGAAGCGCAGATGATGCACCGCGCCCGGCTCATCGACCGCCAGGAGGTCGACACCGTCGCCGGCCTGCGCGCCACCGACCCCTACGAAGAACCCCTCCCGCCGATCATGCTGCTCGCCGACCCCACCACCCGGCCCCACCGCGCCCGCATCGCCGCGCTACTCACCCAGGGCCAACGCCTCGACATCCACGGCGTGCTGCTGGGCGAATGGCCCGACGGCGCCACCATCAACGTCGCCGAGGACGGCATCACCACGACCACCGATGGCGAATGCGACAGCTTCCACCCGGCAGAGCTGGGCCGCCTCACCGTCATCAACGCCACCGAGGCCGCCGACCTCCTCGCCACCCTCGCCGAGTCCCACACCGGCCAGCTCCCCGCACCCGCCCCCACCGAAACAGCGCCCACCCCCGCGCACATCGCGCCAGCCCAACCGACTGACCCGCTGACCCCGCTCCAAGGCCGACAGCAGGCACAGACGCAAACACCGGCCGACACATCCGCGGATCCAGCTCACAGCGGGCTGCGGGCCGGCCCCCACATCCGTGACACGCCAGCGACTTCTGCCACCACGACCTCCACGCCGCTAGCGCCACTGGCGGCTCAAGACACCGGCGCCCCTGCCCCACCACAAAGCTCTGGACCCTCCGCCGCCGACCCCGACACGGCCACGGCCGACCCGAACCCCACCGACGAAAAAACGCCGGCAGACACCCACGGCCCGGTCCAGGTGACCGTGCTCGGCGCGCCCCGCATCACCAACGGCGACCCCCACAGAAAACTGCGTGCCAAATCCCTCGAACTGCTGGTCTATCTCGCGGTCCGCGACGGCAACGCGTCAACGGAGGCCATCCTGGACGACTTGCTGCCCGACGCCCCCGCCCGCAAGGCCGTGCACCGGCTGCACACCTACGTCTCCGACCTCCGCGGCGTCCTGCGCCACACCGGCGGCCCCGGCACCTACCTCACCCACCCACACCACCGCTACCAACTCCACCCCGAACGCTTCGACATCGACCTGTGGCGGATGCGCGCCGCGATCCGCGCCGCCGACACCGCCCCCTCCACACCTGAACGCATCACCGCCCTGCGTCGCGCCGTCGACACCTACCGCAACCCCCTCGCCGAGGGCAGCGAGTACGAATGGCTCGAGCCTTACCGCGAGCAGGTACGCCAGGAAGCCCTCGACGCCGCCATCGCCCTCATCGCCGAACTCACCGACCAGCCAGCCGAGCAACTCGAGGTCCTCGACGTGGCGATCAGCCAGCACCCCTACGCCGAAGGGCTGTACCAGGCCGCCATGCGGGCCCGAGCGCAGCTCGGCGACCTCGACACCGTGCACGCGCTGCGCCGCACCCTGACCCGCCGGCTCGTCGAGATCGACGCCGAACCCTGCGACGACACCCTCGCCCTGGCCGACCAACTCATCACCGATCTGCGCCGCGCCGGCCGAGCCTCCCGCACCCGGCGCCCACGAGACGGAGCGCCCCGATGAGCGCCTCGCCAGCCACAACGCCCAGCGACGACGGCATCGGCCGCGGTGCCCTGGCACTCGCTGACGCGAGCCTGCACCTGCGACGCCTCCGATGGTCGGTGCGCGCCACACTCACCCTCGGCGTGGCCGCATCGGTAGCAGCGAACGTCCTACACGCCCGACCGAACCCCATCAGCCAGATCATCGCCGCGTGGCCGCCGCTGGCCCTGCTGCTCACCGTCGAATTGATCTCCCGCGTCCCGCACCACCGCCGCTCCCTCGGCATGATCCGGATCGCCGCGACCGCCGTCATCGCGGCCATCGCGACCTGGGTGAGCTACTGGCACCTCGTCGGGGTCGCGGCACGCTACGGCGAGACGGAGGCCGGTGCGGCCTACCTGTTGCCCATCTCCGTCGACGGGCTCGTCATGGTCGCCAGCGTCAGCCTCGTCGAGATCACCGGCCGGATCCGGGCGGCCACACCCGGCCCGCAACCGACACCGTCCCCCTCGACCGCACTCGGACCGCCTACGCCGCCGACCAACATCCTGGCCTCTACCGTGCCCCACAGCCTTGAGGCCGGGAGGGATACCGGGCGGGCATCCGCTGACCGCGGCACCCTCACAGCGGGCACACCCGCGCCCAACCCGGCCGACGCTTCGCGTACGCGCCCGCGCACCCGCTCCCATAAGCGTGAGTCACAAGGCGAGGCGACGGACACCACGGCACCGTCACCGCGACGGCACGCCCACCACGACGAGGTGCCGCCGCTAGGCGAACGCGACGCAGCACCGTTACCGGACGCCGCCGGCGAGGCATCGGGCGACAACGCGCCCTCGGAAACCCCTGCCGCCGTCGCCTACTGGTACCGGCGCGAGCCCGACCTGCACCCTGCGGAGGTCGCCGCCAGGATCGGCCGATCCGAGCGCACCGTACGCCGACACTGGCCACCAACCGCGCCGACCTGGTCGAAGACTGGGTCCGCACCGTCAACCGGCTGCGCCGGCTGATGCTCGGAATCTCCCCGGTATTGGAACGCGCACTGACCTTCACCAACGTCGCGACGCTGATTCTGATCAGCGCTTATCAGACGCCCGAGCAGATCCGCGCCGCCGGACGCGAGCAGCTCATCGCTCATCTGCGCCGGCACCGGGCCGTGAACGCCGTCAAGGTCGCCGACCAGGCGTTGGCCGCCGCGGCTGAGCAGGATCTCACCCTGCCGGGACAGGACACCGCTGCTGCCCTCGCCGGTGAGCTGGCCACACACCTGCTGCACCTGCATCAGCGCGTGAAGAACACCGACAAGGCCATCGAGCAGGCATTCGCTGCCCACCCGCAGGCCGGCATCATTCGCAGCCTGCCCGGCATGGGGGCACTCGCGGCAGCAGAGTTCATCGTCGCGGTCGGGGACCTGTCGACCTTCGCCAGCCCTGATCACCTCGCCGCCTACGCCGGTCTGGCGCCGGTGGCCCGTGACTCCGGCAAGCGCGTCGCCAACCTGCGCCGGCCGCAGCGTTACAACCGGCGGCTGCGCCACGTGTTCTACATGTCCTCGCTGAGCACGCTGCGCATCAACGGCCCGAACCGGGACTACTACCAGCGCAAACGCGCCGAAGGGCGCAAGCACCAGCAGGCGCTGATAGCCCTCGCCCGCCGTCGCGTCGACGTGCTGTGGGCCCTGCTCCGCGACAACCGCTGCTTCCAGCTTCAACCACCGCCAGCGCCGTCAGCACCGGTATAGGGAACGTCTCTTACGCCGTCGCCCTCGTGCTCGCCTGACGATCCTGGCGACTGGAGCGCTACTTGCAGGGGAGGCATTCTTGGTCTGTGGCAGGACGTGGGGTGGCAAGTACTACGAGGTCTTCTCCGACTTGGCAGGCGTCGTCTTGGAGGACTCCTGGGTCTTGGACGTCGACGTCTCCGCGACCGTGGTGGTCTTCAAGCTCGAAGCGGTCCTCACGCCGGAGCATCCTGCCTACCGGTTAGCCCGCTCCGGTGAGATGCACTGCTATCGCAGAGCGACGTTGACCGTGCGGAGCGATTCGGCTATCCACGTCCGCCGGTCGATGGCACCACCCGCTACGGATGCCTCAGGAGAGCCCGACTACGGCCACATCGACGCCCTGCACCTGGCCGCGGACCACGGACCCGAGGTCTGGGAACTGACCGGCGACTGGGGTGAGGCTCTGGCACGCCAACCGCGCATCGACATGCGGCTCGAAGCACCTGCACACGGCTGATCACGAGCGGCGGGGCGCTGCCCCGCACCCCAACCCTCCCTCGGAGACCGCAACGGGTCCCCTCGGCCGGGCACCACAAGGGCTGCCCGGGACCTCGGCCAGGTCAAGGCCAAGCCGCTACGCGGTCGCCTCCGGCGAGCCTTGACCCGACCGGGAACCCCGGACAGGAACAAGCCTGCCCGACCGAGGAGACCCTGCCCGCCGCACGGCCCGCTTGACAGCCGCCATTGAGACTCGTCCGGTAGGGCGCTCCACCTTGTCCCCGTCCGGGGAGGCTGGACGGTCTGGCGACTGCCCGACGAGGAGATCCGCTAGTCCCCGCTCGGTGCACTGCGCGCCCCAGTAGCCGCGATTCGTGGAACGCTATTTGCCGCAGGTCGGGCAGCGGTCGTGAACGGAATTTGTCGGAGTGTCAGCCGTTGCGCTGGAACGTGCCCGGATCGCGAGTGCCGCAGCCAGGGTCATCCCGCCCAGGATGAGAAGCCCGGCGGCGGTCCCGGTGATGACGCGGAAGTCGGCATATCCGGCGCCCACGACGGGGGCGATGTTCTCGGTCAGGGGGTACAGAGCGAGTAGTCCGACCGGGGTGAGCAGGACAAGAAGGGCCCAAAGCCCTCGGGCATCACCGCGCAGAGACAGCACGGCCGCGGCGAGCATAGCGGTCAGCAAGAGAACCGCGCCGGCTTCCGGAAGGATTGCGGCCCCATAGCTGAACCGGTAGAACCACGCGCTTTTCCCGGACAGTACCCCGACTGCGATGAGGGCTGCCCCCGGTGCTATTGCCAAGGGTATGAGGCGATTGCGTCGCGCCGTGTGGGCGGGAATTGCCAGTGCCAACACGCCCAGCGCCGCCTGGGGAAGCAGAACGAGCAAGTACGGCCGAGGCAGGTTGAACAGGGCGGCGACGGGCACCACGATGGCGGTTAGCAGCAGTGCCAGTCCGATGGCGATGCGGGCCCACGCGGACGGGGCGAGGACATGAACGACGGCGGCCAGCAGCCAACAGGCCCAGACGACGATGCCGGTGGTAGCGAATGGCCCGAAGGCTGGCGAGCCCCACTTACCCGCAGTGGTGACCACCTCGGCGGCGGCCCAGAAGCCAGCGAGAGCGGTCGCGGTGATGTAGCTCAGGACAGCGGCGAGGTGTAGGCCGGGTATGAGGTCGGCAGCGCCAGCAGCGCGTAGGCGCTCACGGACACCCCCAGCCAGCACGTCCGCCACATCAAGGATTGACGGCCAACGGCGGTCGGGTCCGGCCAGGTCGAGATACGTGCCGACGATCTCGGCCCCTCGTGCCTGTCGGTAGTCGGCGGGGTAGGCGCGCAGCAGTTGCCGGTATCGGCGTTCCAAGTCCCTCAAGCCAGTCCTCCCAGGGCACGCGGGGTGCAGGGCCGGGCGGCGGGCGTCGAGCGGCCCAAGCGGAGGGACGCTGCCTCCACGTTGCGTCGCAGGCGCTCGGTCTCGGCCGCAAGGGTGGCATTGCCGGTGGCGGAGAGGCGGTAGTAGCGGCGGAGGCGGCCGTCAACGACCTCCTCTCGGTCGGCTTCGATGAGGCCCGCTTCGGTCAGCCGGTCGAGTGCGCCGTACAAGGTGCCAGGCCGCATGGATAGCCGGCCCTCGGACAGGGCAGCCACCTCCCTGATGATCCCGTAGCCGTGCAGTGGCGGGCCGGCGAGAGCGGTGAGGATCCAGAAGGTCGGTTCCTGCAGTGGTGTGCTCACTCCGGCAATGTATCGACCGCGAAGGTATGGCAGGGGCGAATCGCCGACAAGGGCCGGATCCAGCCGGTGCCGGTGGCGTGCCATCCACGTGCCAGTAGCCGGTACCCCCGGGCGGTCACGAGGGGGCGCGAACGGTCACGCACTTGCTGCTTTGACCTGGGGCACCAGGCCCTTGTCGGCCATGATCTTCGTCCTTCCAAACTGGCGCTCCGGGTCCAGCGCCAGCTACGCCGAGAACTGCCGATATGCCGCGAGAATTAGCAGAGCGATGCCGACCACCGTGGTTGCCCAGCCGGCGCGCAAAGTTGCCGTTGGATGGCGAGGCCACCAGCCGCCCGGAGCCCAGGCAGGAAGGAGCGGTTCCTTGCCGCGGGACCGACGCCGCCGGTACACATAGCCTTGCCCAACGGAGATGAGGCCAAGGACGATGACCAGCAGCGCGGCGAGCGCCAGTTCGAACGGCCTGGCTTCGGCTCCCGCTGCAACACGCATGGCTGCGACGGTAGGCAGAGGTGGCCTTGCCCGCCACCCTCTGGGGCCAGCAGTACAGCCATTCGTACAGCCAAAGCCTGCCGGCGAGCGCCGACGCTGCCCGACAAGGACGGACGGGCTGACCAGGAGCGCGATCACCTGACCAGCCATCCGCGATCTTCTTCTAATCCCCAGGCCGGTCGGGTCACCTGACCCATGACGGGAGACGCCAGCCCTGACGCTCAGGGCCTGGGCACCACCCGGACGACGCTTTCCCCGCCGCTCGCCGTGTTGTCGTCGCCGACCGAGGAGGTGACCAGGTTGTAGTAACCCGGCTTGGCGTCGGCAGCGATCACGATGGTGCTGATGGGCCGTTCGTCGGGCGTGCCGGATGGTCGAACCGGTGCGGCCGCGAAGGTGACCAGCCCCGGAACGTTTGGGGTGCCTTCTGTCGCGGCCTTGAGGTCACCTACGGTGGCGAACGGACCGGTCAGGCGTGCGGTCAACTCGACCTCCGGCGGGGTTCCTCCCGGCTCCTCCGGGGACTCGACAGTCCAGTGCACAGTCAAGGTCTGGCCAGGCTGGTACGGCCTGTCGACGTCCCGGGCCTCGCAGCAGCTGTAGGTCACCGACGCGGCCGTTACTGGGCCGGCGGGCTCGGCGCCGCAGGCTGCCAGGAACGGCATGACAAGGCAGGCAAGCAGGGGTACCCGCGGCACGTTCATGCGCAGGATCGTAGGCCCAGGTTGCCAGTCCCGTAGCCGGGCAATCGGCCACAGACGCTCAGGAGGGGCCGGGTACGCCTGGCCGGCGCAGCGCAGGTTGGTGCAGCCGCCCGAATCATCGAGCGGAGGCTGGTGCGCTGCGGCGACGTCGGCGGCGAGTCGCCACAGCAGGACGTCGGTGACGTCTCGAGCTACGCATTGCGGCCTGCGACGTCGTCAGGTCTCCTCTCTCGCGGCGTGTCGATTGGGTGGCCGCCACTCCGGCCAGCGGTGGGATGCCGCTGTCGGGTCGCCGGGGTGTCGGCCCACAGTAGTGACGCTCGACTTTCGATACGGATCAAGTCGTTGCTGACTGCACTCGGGCGGGACGGAGGCGACTGGCCTGCGGCCGGTTCGCGCCGATGCCGCCGCCCGTGTACCTGCCGGCATGGCCAGGCGCTCCTGCGCCAGGTGTGGGTGTTCGGGCGGTGGTGGGCGTAGCCCTTATTGGCCTGGGTTCGGGCGGTCGGCTGCCGCGGGATCGAAGTCACCGGGATCGGCGTCGTCGCGCACGCGGTCATCCCATTCGATGCGTGCCTCTAGCTCGGCGCTGGTGAGGGCTGTTTCGACGGCGGCCTCGGCGGTGTCGAAGGCCTCGTCGCGGGTGGCAGCGGTGACGTCCATGAGGATGGGCAGTGCGAGGCGGACCTGCCACCGGCGTGGCAGCAGCGGCATGTCCAGGGCCTCCAGGACCCGGTTGGCGGCGTCGATGTCGATGTCGTGCTCGCTGACGGCTTCGCGCAGGGCGTGCCAGAGGTGGCTTCGGAACTGGGCCACCAGGTCGACAGGTTGGTCCGCTGACGGCTGCGACTGCGGCTGCGCCACGGGGTGGTGCTCGCGCAGGTGGGCCTGGATCTGGGTGGTGGTGTGGGTGAGCCATCCCAGCGGGGCGGGCTGGTCGGGGTGGAAGGCGTCCCACGCGCTTCGCAGGACGGATTCGAGGGTCGGGGGCTGGGCGGTGGGCGCCTGTGGTTCGCTCATCGGGGTTTCCTTGGTCGCGCTAAGCCGGGGCGAGCCCCGCCGCACGAGGTCGGGCGGCGGGGCGCGACGGGGGCCTGCTGGTCAGGGCGTCGGTTCGGTGACGTCGTCCGGCGAGTTGGTGGAGTTGGGGTCGCAGACAGCCACAAGTGGAATGTCGGTGTGGATGAGGCCCTCGCAGGTGCCCCGGAGGGCGGCCGTTGCCTGGTCGTGGTGGGCGAGGGCCTTGGTCAGGGCGTCGGCGACCTGGTCGAGGTGCGCGCGGAGGGACAGCAGGATGTCGCCGCTGGCGCTGGAGTGGATGTCGCAGAGCAGGTGCGCGGCGTCGGTCAGGGCGGTGATCTGCGCCTGGGCGGCGGCGACGCGGCCGGCCTCGGCCAGCACCTGGCATACCTGTTCGGGATGCCAGGTGCAGGCTGCGGCAACCTGATCCGGGTGCAGCCCGTACCCGTTGCGGCGCAGCATGTGGTGTACGACGTCGAGGTAGAGGTCAGGTATCGGTGTCTTCAGGAGTTGAGGTCGGTCAGGGGGTGCCGGGCTGGGGCCAGCCGTTGAGCACGGACGGGGGGAGTCCGGCGCGTAGCGCCTGGTCGATGAGATGCGCGAGGCTGTAGTCGGGGTCGGCGGCGAGGGCGCGGTCGACGGCGACTGAGGCGAGTGCGCCGTTGCCGCAGCGCCAGGCGGCGAAGGCGAGCAGGCTGGCCGGTCCGGCCGCGAGGGTTGGGTGGGCGCGTCGGGTGATGTCGCTCCACATGGCGACCTGCCAGGGCAGGGTGTCGGTGGCCTGCCAGGCGAGGTCGCGGATGGCGGGGATGGGAAGTAGGACGGTGAGCCAGGCCAGCTCGTCGTCGGTGAGGGTTTGTTCGTTGGCGTAGCGGGCGAGCGTGTCCTG
>NZ_MUYZ01000203.1:0-12678 GCF_003013775.1 Micromonospora sp. MH33 | reverse complement strand
GCCCGGACCGCCGGCGCGACCTCGCCGCGGCTGCGGGTCGCCCCGCCGCCGCCGGTCCGCGTGCCGCGGGCGCCGTTCGTCGGGCTCATCCTGGTGCTCGTGGTCGGCGGGGTGCTCGGCATCCTGGCGGTCAACACCAAGATCAACGAGAACGCGTTCAAGCTGGAGAAGCTCCAGCAGCAGCAGGCCAAGCTCGACGTCGACCAGCAGCAGCTGGAGAAGGAGATCGCCGACCAGAAGGCGCCGGGCAACCTGACCGCCAACGCCCGCAAGCTGGGCCTGGTCGACTCGGACGAGCTGGCCTACATCCGGCTGCCGGACGGGAAGGTGATCGGCGTTCCGCACCCCGTGGAGGGCGCGCCGGCGATCACCAGCCAGCAGGGCAACGGAGGCTGAGCAGTGCCGCCGAGATCGGATGAACCGCGCCGGGATGCCACGGGCTCCCGGCGCGGCTCGTCCCGGGGTACGGAGCCCCGGGAGCCGGGCGTCAACGGCATCTCCGACGCCCGGGCGTACCGTCTCCGCCCGGCCGGTGCGCGAGCCGTTCGACGACGACGAGGCGCCCGCGCCGCGCCGCCGACCCGGGCCGCGGCGTCCCGCGCGGCCGGCCGCCGCCCGCCGGCCGGTCCGCAAGCCGCGCCGCCCGCCGAAGCTCGCCGACCCGCGCCGCCGGCTGCGGCTCGGCACGCTGCTCGTGCTGGCGCTCTTCACCACCATCGGCATCCGGCTGGTCTTCCTCCAGACCGTCAGCACCCCGGCGTACGCCGACGGCGGGCTCGCCAGCCGGCTCGCCGTGGTCGAGCTGCCGGCCCCGCGCGGGGCCATCTACGACCGCACCGGCGCCCCGCTGGCGCACAGCGTCGAGGCGCGGTACGTCTTCGCCGACCCCACCCAGGTCAAGGACCCGGTCGCCACCGCGAAGCTGCTCTCCCCGCTGCTCGGCGTGCCCGCCTCGGAGCTGGCCGAGAAGATGAGGCCCCGCAAGCTGCCCGGCGGCGGCTGGTCGCAGTTCGAGTACCTGGCGCGCGGCGTCGACATCGACCGGACCAAGCAGATCATGGCGTTGGACCTGTTCGGCATCGGCGTGCACCGCGACGAGCGGCGCGAGGTGCCCGGCGGCGACCTGGCCGCCAACCTCATCGGCTTCGTCAGCCAGGACATGAACGGACTGGAGGGGCTGGAGGCGAAGTACGACGACGCGCTCGAGGGCAAGGCCGGCAAGAAGAGGTACGAGGTGGGGCAGGGCGACCTGGCCGCACCGATCCCGGGCGGCTACAGCCAGACCACCCCGGCCCAACCGGGCAGCTCCCTGGAGCTCACGATCGACCGCGACCTCCAGTTCAAGACACAGCGGATCCTGTCCGACGGGATGGCCCGGACCCGGGGCAGCGTCGGCGCCGCGATCATCATCGAGGTCGGCACCGGCGACGTGCTGGCCCAGGCCAGCTTCCCCAGCTACAACGCGGCCGACCCCACCAAGGTCAACTCCCCGGCCGACCGCGAGGACGCGGCCACCAGCTTCATCGTCGACCCGGGCTCGATCCACAAGGCGATCACCTACGGCGCCGCCCTCCAGGAGGGCGTGATCGCGCCGGACACCACCTTCCCGGTGGCCAACAGCATCCAGAAGGGCGACACCACCTTCCGCGACACCCACCCGGCCAACGGGCAGAAGATGAGCATCCCGGGGATGCTCGCCTTCTCGTCCAACGTCGGCACCATCGAGATCGCCGACAAGCTGGGCCCCGACCGGCTGATCGACTACCAGAAGCGGTTCGGGCTGGGCCAGCCCACCGGCGAGGGCATGCCCGGGGAGG
Organism: Micromonospora sp. MH33; assembly: GCF_003013775.1. Taxonomy (NCBI): domain Bacteria; kingdom Bacillati; phylum Actinomycetota; class Actinomycetes; order Micromonosporales; family Micromonosporaceae; genus Micromonospora; species Micromonospora sp. MH33. Next base: position 10,861 of record NZ_MUYZ01000203.1, on the reverse strand, counting down.
CCGGCGGGCGGCTGCTCCCGGCCGACCAGTGGAGCGACTCGTCGTACGGGTCGGTGCCGATCGGGCACAGCGTGGACGCCACCCCGTTGCAGATGGCCGCCGCCTACGCCGCCATCGCCAACGACGGGACGTACGTCCAGCCGCACCTGATCAAGAACGTGATCGGCCCGGACGGGAAGAAGACCCCCGGCGCCACCCCGGTCACCCGCTCGGTGCTCAGCCCGGCCAACGCGGCCGCGCTGCGCCGCATGCTGGAGGCGGTCACCACGGTCGACGGCCCGGACGGGCGGGCCACCGGCCTGGCCGCCGCGGTGCCGGGCTACCGGGTGGCCGGCAAGACCGGCACGGGCCTGCGCTACGACAACGGCAAGCTCCAGCCCGGCGAGGTCGGCTCGTTCATCGGCATGGCCCCGGCGGAGAAGCCGCGGTACGTGGTGGCGGTCTTCGTCTGGAGCCCCGGCGGCGAGGGCGGGGCGGTGGCCGCCCCGGCCTTCCGGGAGATGATGGGCTTCACCCTCCGTCACTACCGGGTGCCGCCCTCGGCGACCGACAAGTCCCCGAAGTTCGAGGTCTTTCCGCACTGAGCCGGCACGGCGGGACATCATCGGTGAGTGGCGACGAACCACCGGGGCGGCTGTGCGGTCGGAACCGGACGACCGGGTAGGGTCTGACGCCGTGCCCGGCAATCCACGTCCCGCCACCGTGAATCCCGTCCGGCTCGGCGACCTCGCCGCCCGGCTGGCCGTCGCGCCGCCGGAGGGCGCCGCCGAGGTGGCCGTCACCGGGGTGACCCACGCCAGCCAGGAGGTCCGCCCCGGCGACCTGTACGCGGCCCTGCCCGGGGCCCGCCGGCACGGCGCGGAGTTCGCCGCCGCGGCGGCCGGAGCGGGCGCCGTGGCCCTGCTGACCGACCCGGCCGGCGTCGCGCTGGCCGCCGGGGCCGGCGTGCCCGTGCTGGTGGTGGACGACCCCCGGGCGGTGCTCGGCGAGATCGCCGCCACCGTCTACGGCGACCCGACCGCCGGGCTGACCATGATCGGCGTGACCGGCACCGCCGGCAAGACCTCCACGAGCTACCTCATCGAGTCCGGGCTGCGCGCCGCCGGGCACACCACCGGCCTGATCGGCACGGTGGAGACCCGCCTCGGCGACCTGGTGATCGACAGCGTCCGGACCACCCCGGAGGCCACCGACCTGCACGCCATGCTGGCGGTGGCCCGCGAGCGCGGGGTGGACACCGTGGTCATGGAGGTGTCCAGCCACGCCCTGGCCATGGGCCGGGTCGGCGGGGTCCGGTTCGACGTCGGCGGCTACACCAACTTCGGCTCCGACCACCTGGACTTCCACGCCGACGAGGCGGACTACTTCGCCGCCAAGGCGAAGCTCTTCGACGGGCGCTGCCGGGTCGAGGTGCTCAACCACGACGACCCGGCGCTGCGGCCGCTGCGCAGGCCGGCGACCGTGACCTACTCGGCGGCCGGCGACCCGAGCGCCACCTGGTGGGCCGACGGGATCGGCGGCGAGGGCTACGCGCAGCGCTTCTCCCTGCACGGCCCGGACGGGCTGGCCCTGCCCACCGGGGTGGCCCTGCCCGGCCGGCACAACGTGGCCAACGCGCTGCTGGCCGTCGCCATCCTGGTGGCCGCCGGGGTCGACCCGGCCACGGCGGCCCGCGGCGTGGCCGCCTGCGGCGGGGTGCCCGGCCGCCTGGAGCTGGTCAGCGGCGACGCGCCGGTGCGCGGGGTGGTCGACTACGCGCACAAGGCGAACGCCATCGAGGCGGTCCTGGCGGCGCTCCGGGGCCTGACCGACGGCCGGCTGATCTGCGTGCTGGGCGCCGGCGGCGACCGGGACCGGGGCAAGCGGCCGGTGATGGGCGGCACCGCCGCGCGGGGCGCCGACGTGGTGCTGGTGACCGACGACAACCCGCGCACCGAGGACCCGGCCACGATCCGGGCCGAGGTGCTGGCCGGCGCGTACGCGGCGGGCACCGGCGCGCGGATCATCGAGGCGCCCGGCCGGCGGGCCGCGATCGAGGAGGCGGTCCGGGTGGCGGAACCGGGGGACATCGTGGCGCTGCTGGGCAAGGGGCAGGAACGCGGCCAGGAGGTCAACGGCGAGGTGCTGCCCTTCGACGACCGGGTGGAGCTGGCGGAGGCGCTGCGCGCCCGCTTCGGCGACCTGGTGGGGCAGCGATGATCCCGCTGACCCTGGCCGAGGTGGCCGCCGCGGTCGACGGCCGGCTGGTCGCCGCCGACGCGGACGCCCGGGTGACCGGCTCGGTGGAGTTCGACTCCCGCAAGGTCACCCCCGGCGGCCTCTTCGTCGCCTTCCCGGGCGAGAAGGTGGACGGGCACGACTACGCGGCCGGCGCGGTCGGTGCCGGCGCGGTGGCCGTGCTCGGCACCCGCGAGGTGCCCGGCGTGCCGATGGTGCTGGTCGGCGACGCGCTCGACGCGATGGGCCGGCTGGCCCGCGCCGTGGTCGACCGGCTGCCCGGGCTGACCGTGATCGGGCTGACCGGCTCGTCCGGCAAGACCACCACCAAGGACCTGATCGCCCAGCTCGCGGTCCGGCTCGGCCCGACCGTGGCGCCGCCCGGCTCGTTCAACAACGAGCTGGGGCACCCGTACACGGCGTTGCAGGCCGGCCCGGAGACCCGCTACCTGGTGATGGAGAAGGGCGCCCGCGGGGTGGGGCACATCCGCTACCTCTGCGACGTGGTGCCGCCGCGGATCTCCGTGGTGCTCAACGTCGGGGTGGCACACCTCGGCGAGTTCGGCTCGGTGGAGACCATCGCGCTGGCCAAGGGGGAGCTGGTCGAGGCGCTGCCCGCCGACGGCCTGGCCGTGCTCAACGCCGACGACCCGCGGGTCGACGCCATGGCGGCGCGCACCGAGGCCCGGGTGGTCCGGTACGGCGAGTCGGAGCGGGCCGACGTGCGCGCGGTCGACGTGACGGTGGACGGGCGGGGCCGGCCGTCGTACACCCTTGTCACGCCGGAGGGGAGCGCGCCGGTGCGGCTCGGGCTGACCGGCCGGCACCAGGTGTCCAACTCGCTGGCCGCCGCGGCGGTCGCCCGGGCGCTGGGGCTGCCCCTGGCCGACCTGGCGGTGGCCCTGGGCGAGCTGGGCCTGGTCTCCACCCGCCGGATGGACGTGTTCGAGCGCCCCGACGGGGTGACCGTGATCGACGACTCGTACAACGCCAATCCGGCCTCCACCGGCGTGGCGCTGCGGGCGCTGGCCAGCATGCGGGGGACGGGGCGTACCGTCGCGGTGCTCGGCTACATGGCCGAGTTGGGTGACTTCGAACGGGAGGGGCACCACCAGGTCGGCCGGCTCGCGGCCGAGCTGGGGGTCGACCGGCTGCTCGTGGTGGGCGAGCCGGCGGCGCCGATCCACGAAGGCGCGACAGCGGTAGGCAACTGGGGAGGAGAGTCGGTGCTGCTCACCGATCAGGCGGCGGCCGTCGAGGTGCTGCGGAGGGAGCTGCGTCCGGGTGACGTGGTGCTGGTGAAGGGCTCCCGGTACCGCACCTGGGAGGTGGCGGACGCGCTGCGCGCGGACGCCGCGGAAGGTTCGGCCGCATGAGGGCGGTGATCGTCGCCATCGGGGTCGCCTTCCTGGTCTCGCTCTTCTGCACCCCGATCGCGATCAAGGTGTTCACCCGGCTCAAGGCCGGCCAGCCGATCCGGGCCGAGGGCCCGGCCATGCACCAGGGCAAGAAGGGCACGCCGACGATGGGCGGCGTGGTCTTCATCCTGGCCACGGTGATCGCGTACGTCGCCGGCCACCTGGCCCTGACCACCCTGCCGGACGCGCAGATCGCCCAGGTCGAGCCGACCATCACGGCGCTGGTGCTGCTGGGGCTGATGGTGTTCTCCGGTGCGGTCGGCTTCATCGACGACTTCCTGAAGGTCCGCAAGCGGCACAGCGGCGGCCTGAACAAGCGCGGCAAGCTCGCCGGCCAGATCGTGGTCGGCGCGATCTTCGGGATCGTGGCGCTCTACTTCCCGAGCAGCATGACCGACGTGAGCGGCAACGCGACCAACACCGAGACCGTCGGCAGCACCATGCTGAGCTTCATCCGGGACATCCCGGCCCTGGAGATCGGCAAGGTCGGCGCGGTGATCGTCATCATCCTGGTGGTGATGGCGGCGACCAACGGGGTGAACCTCACCGACGGCCTGGACGGCCTGGCCACCGGCGCCTCGGTGATGGTGCTCGCCGCGTACGCGCTCATCGCGTTCTGGCAGTACCGGCACTGGTGCGCCGACCCGAACTACACCGAGGCGTACTGCTACTCGGTCCGGGACCCGCTGGAGATCGCGCTGATCGCCGGCGCGGCGGCCGGGGCCTGCGTCGGCTTCCTCTGGTGGAACACCTCGCCGGCCCGGATCTTCATGGGCGACACCGGCGCGCTGGGCCTGGGCGGCCTGATCGCCGGCATGGCGATGTCCACCCGGACCATCCTGCTGCTGCCGATCATCGGCGGCCTCTTCGTGATCATCACGATGTCCGTCGTGATCCAGATCATCTCGTTCCGGACCACCGGCAAGCGCGTGTTCCGGATGTCGCCGCTCCAGCACCACTTCGAGCTGGCCGGCTGGAGCGAGGTCAACATCGTGGTCCGGTTCTGGATCATCGCCGGCATCGGGGTGGCCATCGCGCTGGGCCTGTTCTACAGCGAGTTCCTCGCCGCGGTGAGCTGACCGCGCTGCCGCTGCGTCACGGCGGGATCCCCCGGTGTTACCAGGGGTCCCGCCGTTTCGCGTTCCGACACGCCGACCGGGCGGTTGCGCCACGGGCGGGCGGGTCGAGCCGCCATGATGGGCGGGTGGGGGAGGGAAGAGACACCGAGGGCACGACCGACACGCAGGCCAGACGTCCGCCCGCCGCGAGCCGCCCGGCCGACCCGCCGGGGCCGCTGCTGGGGCTGGACGCGGCTGGCGGGCTGGCCGCGCTGCGCGGCCTGCTGGCCCGGCCGCTGGCCTCCTACTACCTGCTGCTCTCCAGCGCCGGCCTGCTGCTGCTGATCGGCCTGACCATGGTCTTCTCCGCCACCAGCGTGAAGGACTTCGCCGAGGAGGGGGACGCCACCGCGTCCCTGGTCAAGCAGGCGATCTTCGCGGTGATCGGGATCGTCGCCTTCTGGGCCTGCCAGCGGCTGCCCGCCCGGACGTTCCGGGCGGTGTCCCGGCCCTTCCTCGGGGTGGCCGTGGCGCTCCTGCTGGTCCTCAATCTGCTCGTGGCGCTGGAGGCGCTGTTCCGGGTGAAGTCGGTCGGCCCGCTGCGGGCCGAGCTGCTGTGGCTCTACGTCGGTCCGATCTCGGTGCAGCCGGTCGAGGTGGCCAAGTTCGCCCTGGTGCTCTGGGGCGCGCACGTGCTGGCCCGCAAGGGCGCCGCGCTCGGCTGGTGGAAGGAGCTGGCCACCCCGCTCTTCCCGGTGGTCGGCCTGCTCTTCGTGCTGGTCGGATACAACGACCTGGGCAGCATGCTCTGCCTGCTCGCGCTGGTGGTCGGGATGCTCTGGGCGGCCGGGGTGCGGAAGCGGGTCTTCGCCACCCTCTCCGCGATCGGTCTGGCCGGGATCGGCCTGCTGGTCGCCGCCGCGTCCCTCGGCGCCGGGTCTGGATCCCGGGACGCCGACAACTACCGGCTCGGGCGGCTCACCATGTGGCTCGACCCGCCCGACCCGAAGACCTGCTTCGAGCTGGACCTGCCCAACTGCTACCAGCTCGTCCAGGCCCGCTTCGCGGTGGAGAACGGCGGCTGGTTCGGCGTCGGCCTGGGCAAGAGCAGCGCCAAGTTCGGCTGGCTGCCCGAGGCGCACAACGACTTCATCTTCGCCATCATCGCCGAGGAGCTGGGGGTGGTCGGCTGCACGGTCGTGCTGGTGCTCTTCGCGGTGCTGGCCTACACCGGGCTGCGGATCGCCCGCCGGGTGGAGGACCCGTTCCGCCGGCTCGCCGCCGCCGGGGTGACCGCCTGGCTGGTCGGCCAGGCCGTGATCAACGTCGGCGGGGTCACCGGGCTGCTGCCGCTGACCGGCGTACCCCTGCCGTTCATCTCCGACGGCGGCAGCGCCCTGGTCGTGACCCTGGCCGCGGTCGGGATGCTCGCCTCCTTCGCGCGCGCCGAGCCCGACGCGGCCCGAGCCCTGCATGCCCGTCCGCCGGCCCGGTGGGTCCGACTAGTGTGGGCCCCGTTGCCGCCGCTTCCCGGCCGGCGCCGCCGACCGGCGTCGCCACCGGCGGACCGAGGGTCCGTGCCCCGGTCCCGCCCGCGGCGGCAGGACGACCAGGCCGCGGCCCGCGGCGTCCGGTCCGACCGGACGCGCGCCGGCACGGCGAGCGAGAGGAGACGCTGATGGGTCCGCTGCGTTCGGTGGTGCTCTGCGGAGGCGGTACGGGTGGACACATCTACCCGTTGCTCGCCTTCGCCGACTGCCTGCGCCGACACGACCCGAGCGTCCGGATCACCTGCCTCGGCACACCCAAGGGGCTGGAGAACGAGCTGATCCCGCCGGCCGGCTACGACCTGCGCCAGATCCCGGCCTACCAGTTGCCCCGCTCGGTCAACATGAGCCTGGTCCGCACCCCGGACCGGATGTGGAAGGCGGCCCGCGCGGCCGGCAAGATCCTCGACGAGGTACGGGCCGACGTCGTGATCGGCTTCGGCGGGTACGTCTCGGTCCCCGGCTACCTGGCCGCGTGGCGGCGCGAGCTGCCCATCGTCATCCACGAGGTGAACGTGCCGCCGGGCGTGGCCAACCGGCTCGGCATGAAGTTCACCAAGAACATCGCGGTCGGCTTCCCGCACCAGCCGGTGCAGGCCGAGTCGCTGCGCGACGCCCGGGTGGTCGGGGTGCCGCTGCGCCGGGGCATCGCCGGGCTGGACCGGGCCGCCGTGCGCGACGCCGCGCGGGCCCACTTCGGACTCCGCCCCGACCTGCCGGTGCTCTTCGTGGCCGGCGGCTCGCAGGGCGCCCGCTCGATCAACCTGGCGGTCTCCGGGGCGGCCAAGGAGCTGGCCCGCAACGGCGTGCAGGTGCTGCACGTGATCGGCGCCCGCAACGAGCCGGTCTCCGTCCCCACCGACCTGCCGGTGCCGTACGTGACCCTGCCCTACCTGTCCGAGATGGAGCTGGGCTACGCGGCCGCCGACCTCATGCTGGGCCGCGGCGGCGCGATGACCTGCGCCGAGGTGGCCGCCATCGGCCTGCCCGCCATCTACGTGCCGTACCCGCACAGCAACCAGGAGCAGAAGCGCAACGCGCTGCCCGTGGTGGAGGCCGGCGGGGGGCTGCTCGTCGACGACGCCGAGGTGACCCCGGCCTGGGTGGAGCGCACGGTGATCCCGCTGATCCGGGACCCGCAGCGGCTCGCCGCGATGGGCGCCGCCGCGGCCGCGTACGGCCGGCGCGACGGCGACGTGGCCCTGCTGAACTTCGTCTACGAGGCGGTGTCTCGGTGAGCGCGAGGAGTGAGCTTGCGAGCCCCGCAGTCGCGAACAACGGAGGCTCAGTGATGCGGGCCGCCGCGACCGGAAGGTACGTCCCATGAACACCGCGCAGTTCACCCCCGCCGGCACGATGACCGCGGAGGACCTGGGCCGGATCCACCTGATCGGGGTGGGCGGCGTCGGCATGAGCGGCCTGGCCCGGCTCTTCCTCACCCGGGGCCTGCCGGTCTCCGGCAGCGAGCTGCGGGAGTGGCCCTCCCTGGCCGGCCTGCGGGCGCTCGGCGGCACCATCCACATGAGCCACGAGGCGACCAACCTCGACGGGGTGGACACGGTGGTCTACTCCTCGGCCATCCCGCAGGACCACCTGGAGATGGTCGAGGCGCGCCGGCGCGGCCTGCGGGTGCTGCACCGCTCCGAGGCCCTCGCCGCCGCGATGACCGGCCGCCGGACCGTCGCGGTCGCCGGCACCCACGGCAAGACCACCACCACCTCGATGGTCACCATGGTGCTCCAGCAGGCCGGCACCGACCCGTCCTTCGTGATCGGCGGCGAGATCTCCGAGGTCGGCTCCGGCGCGCACCACGGCACCGGCGAGTACTTCGTGGTCGAGGCGGACGAGAGCGACCGCTCGTTCCTCATCTACCGCCCGTACGTGTCGATCATCACGAACATCGAGGCGGACCACCTCAACACGTACGGCGACCTGGCGAACCTGGAGGCGACCTTCGCCGAGTTCGCCCGGCTCACCGACCCCGAGGGCTTCATCATCACCTGCGCCGACGACCCGGGTGGCCGCCGGCTGGCCGAGACGCTGCGGGCCGAGGGGCGCCGGGTCTGGACGTACGGCGAGTCCGCCGACGCCGACCTGAGGCTCAGCGGGATCTCCTCCTCCGCGCAGGGGGTGCGCTACCTGGCCGAGATCGAGGGCCGGTCGCTGGGCGAGATCCGGCTCCCGGTGCCGGGGCGGCACATGGGGCTCAACAGCGCCTCCGCGGTGCTCGCCGCGTACCTGCTGGAGCTGCCGGTCACGGCGGCGGAGGCCGCGCTCGGCGCGTTCCCCGGCGTGCGGCGGCGCTTCGAGCGCAAGGGCGTCGCGGGCGGCGTGCTGGTCTACGACGAGTACGCCTACCACCCGACCTCGATGACGCTGGCCCTGCAGACGCTGCGCGAGGTGGCCGGCGAGGGCCGGCTGATCGTGGTCTTCCAGCCCTACCGCCTCTACCGCACCCGCGACCTCCAGGCGGAGATCGCCGCCGCCCTCGGCATCGCCGACGAGCTGGTGCTGCTGGAGGTCTTCGGCCCCGGCGAGCTGCGCCAGCCCGGCCGACCAGCGGCGCAGCGCCTCGGCGGACTCGGCCTGGGTGGTCAGTACGGTCCGCGCGTCGCGGATCAGCGCGAGGGTCTCGGGCAGTCGCTGGTCCGCCTCGGCGAGCAGGGCGTCCCCGGCGTCGAGGAGGCGGGCCAGGGCCCGCTCGTTGCCCTCGAACGCGGTGCCCAACTCGGTGATGAGCACGGTCAGGTCGTCCGGGTCGACCGAGCGGACCAGCTCGTCCAGGTTGGTCAGCAGCGTCTCCGGGGCGAGCGGGAGGCCGGTCCGGCCGGCCGGGATCACCGCCCCGTCGGCCAGGTACGGCCCGCCGTCGCGGTCGGGACGCAGGTCGAGGTACTGCTCGCCGACGGCGGAGCGCTGGGCGACCACGGCGCGCAGCGCGTCGGGAACCCGGACGCCCCGGTCGATACGCAGGTCGGCGCGGACCCCGTCGCCGCGCAGGGCGACCGCGGTGACCCGGCCGACGGGCACGCCGCGGTAGGTCACCGGGGCGTTGGCGAACAGCCCGCCGGCGCGGGCCAGGTCGACGTGGACGACGTAGCCGGCGTGGAACAGCCGGTCGCCGAGGCCCACGTAGCGGATGCCGACGTAGCCGACGCCGAGGATGCTCACCAGCACGAAGGCGAGCACCTGGAGCTTCACGGTGCGTCCGATCACGGGATCAGCCCTCCCCCGAGCACGTCGGTCAGGTCGCCGATCGCCCCGGTGACGGCGCCGGTCACCGGGAGCACGCAGTCGGCGGTGAGCACGGTGCCGTCGGGCAGTTCGGTGCCGGCGGGAAGCGCGGTGCCCGGCGGCACCAGGCCCTTGGGCAGCAGCAGCCCGCCCAGCGGCACGTTGGAGCCGGGTTTGAGCAGCTTGCAGCCCTCCGGCAGCCCGCACTCCTTCGGCGGGGTGAAGATGGCGGGGAAGTTCTTCAGGTCGGGCAGGCACCGGATCAGCGGAAGGTCGGGGAGGATGCCGCCGCCGGGCTCGGCGCCGGGCCGCGCCGGGCCGCCGGTGGCGGGCGGCCGGGGCGCCGTCGGGGTGGCCGGCTGGGAGGTCCGCGGCGCCGGGGCGGGCGCGGCGGCCACCAGGTTGGCCAGGATGCTGGCGGCGTCCAGGTCGGCGGTGACGGACAGGTTCACGAAGTCGCCGACGATCGCGCCGGTGACGTTCGGCGGGAACGGGTACGACAGCATGAAGTCCAGCGACTTCGGCAGGTCGTCGCCGGCCCGGGCGAGCTGCTCCAGGATCGGTTGCAGGGACGTCACCGCGGCCACCGTGTCGGCCCGGCTGCGCTCCACCACCCGGGTGCCCACGGTGCCGAGCCGGCCGAGCGCGGTGAGCGCCTTGGTGAGCTGGGCGCGTTGTCGGGCCAGGACGGTCAGGCCCGGTGCGAGGGAGTCCAGCGCGTCGCCGACGACCTGGCGTTGCCGGGCCAGCCGGCCGGTGAGCCGGTCGAGGGCGTCGATGGCGCGGACGATGTCGGCCTTCTGCCGGTCGAGCCCGCCGAGGAAGGTGTCGAGCTGGGTGAGGGTGTCCCGCAGCGCCGGTTCGCGGCCGGCGAGGGCCTGGTTCAGCTCGGCGTTGATGGTGCGCAGCTGGGCCAGGCCACCGCCGTTGAGCAGCAGGCCCAGCGCGGCCAGGACCTCCTCCACCTCGGCACCGCGGGTGGTGCGGGCCAGCGGGATGAGGTCGCCGTCGGCGAGGTCGCCGCGGGCCGGCTCGGCCGGGGGCGGGGACACCGCCACGTACTTCTCGCCGAGCAGGCTGCTCTGGCGGACGGCGGCGGTGGCGTTCGCCGGCAGCCGCACCGCCCGGTCGATGCGTAGCCGGACCCGGGCGTGCCAGCCGTCCAGCGAGATCTTCTCGACGCTGCCCACGGTCACGTCGTCGACCTTGACGGCGGCCCGGGGCACCAGGTCCAGCACGTCGGTGAACTCCGCGGTGACCGTGTAGCCGGGGCCGGCCGGCCGGCCGCCGGGCAGCGGCAGGTCGGCGACCTCGGGCAGGCCGCAGCCGGCGGGCAGGAGGGCCACGGCCAGCGCGCCGGCCAGTAACCGGGGCAGCCGGGCGCGGG
>NZ_MUYZ01000202.1:0-12688 GCF_003013775.1 Micromonospora sp. MH33 | reverse complement strand
GGCCCCGGCGGTGCGCGCGGCCGTGCGGCTGCGGCTGCTCGCCGCCGGGGCGGCCGGCGTGGCCGTGGTGGTGGCCCTCGCTGCGCTGCTCGCCCCGGTGGTGGCCGGTCAGGTCGACGACCGGCCGGTCGACCCGCGCCGCTACGTCGAGCCGCCGCAGGTGGAGTCGCTGGACGAGAACCCGCTGATCCGGATCTCCGGGTGGGCGCTGAACCCGGACCAGAAGCTGCTCGACGTGCGCACCGAGGGCGGCGCGGCGCAGGCGCCGCGGATCCGCCTGGCGGTGCTCAGCGACTACGACGGGGTGACCTGGCGGGTGGGCGCGACGTACCGCAACGCCGGGCGGATCCTGCCGGCCACCGATCCCGTGCCGGGCACCGCCACGGAGCCGGTCCGCCAGGAGATCACCGTTGCGGACCTGACCGGGCGGCTGCTGCCCGCGGTGCCGACGCCGCGCGAGGTGACCGGCGCGCGGGTGGCGTACGACCCGGCGACCGGGACGCTGATCCGGCCGGAGGGGCTGGCGCCGGGGCTGCGGTACACGGTCGCCTCGGTCCGGGAGCGGCCGGACGTCAACCTGCTCGCCACGGCGAACGTCCCGGCCGGCGACGCGGTGGCCCGGGTGCTCCGGGTGCCCGACGGCGCGCCGGAGCAGGTGCGCCGGCTGGCCACCCAGCTCGCCGAGGAGAACGGCGCTCCGTACGCCCGGGCCACCGCGATCGCGGACTTCCTGGCCGAGCACTACCGGGTGACCGCGGACGCGCCGAGCGGGCACGCGTACCCGAACCTGGCGTTCTTCCTCTTCGGACCGCGTAACGGCGGCGGGCAGCGGGGCACCTCCGAGCAGTTCGCGGCATCGTTCGCAGTGCTGGGCCGGCTGGCCGGCCTGCCCACCCGGGTGGTGGTCGGCTTCGAGCCGAAGGCGGACGGCCCGGTCCGGGCCGCGGACGCGTACGCCTGGCCGGAGGCGCTGTTCGACGGCGTCGGCTGGGTGCCGTTCGACCCGATGCCGCGCCCGGACGAGGAACCGCGCCCGGTTGAAGAGGACTTCCGGCCGAAGCCGGAGGACCCGCCCCCGTCGGAGGTGCCCGCGCCGACTGTGGAACCCACGGCCACACCACCGGCCGCGGCCGGCCCGGCCCGGCGCGACGGCCAGGGCGGACCGGGTACGCCGGTGCTCGTCGGCGGCGGCGCCGGGGCCCTGGTGCTGCTGGTCGGGGCGCTGCTGCTGACCCTGGCGACGCTGCGCCGCAACCTGACCCGCCGCCGGTTGACCGACGGTGACCCCGGCGGCCGGATCGCGGGCGCCTGGCGGGAGCTCACCGACGCGCTACGGCTCGCCGGGCACCCGGTCGGCACGGATCTCGCGGCGGCGGAGGTCGCCGTGTTCGCCCGGCGTACCCTCGCCGAGGCGCAGACCGGGCAGGTCTCGGTGGATGGTGAGGTGGACGAGCTGGCCGCGATGCTCAACCAGGTGGCGTTCGCCCCCGGCACGGCCACGCCGGCGCAGGCCCACCGGGCGGCGGCCCTCGCCACCGTCTACGTCACCGCCCTGCGGGCCACCCGCTCCCGCTGGCGTCGCCTCCTGTGGACCGTCCATCCCGGCCCACTGCGCTGGCGCCGCTGACCGATGAACGGTCCTGGCGGCTTTTCAGTCGGGCGAACACCCTGATGTCAAGCCAGGTCGTAGGGATCCCGAGCAGCGAGTGCCTCAGCCTCTGACAACCCGAGGCGGCCGGCGGCCCGCCGCCGCATCCGGACCTGGGCGCGCGTCCGTGGCCGGAACTTCGGCTCCCGTGAACATCCGCACATCTCGAAACCCTCGTAGCGCAGCCCCGCCCCCAGGACAGCCGCAACCGCGGCCCACCCGGAGTCGTTCCGCCTTCGCGGCGCCGCGAAGTCGTGCCCCGCGAAGATCATCGGCTGTCGGCATGAGGTACAGGGGTGCGTCGCGCCATCCCAGGCGTACTTGTGACTGCGACGGCACGGCACACACACGTAGTGGACCTTGTAGATGGTCTCGGCGTACCGGCACACATCCGCATGCTAGGGCATGCCCGCGTAGCGGAGCGGGAGTGGAGACCGGGGCTGTCGCCGCGCACCCGAGGTCAGGATGGCAAAGATCCAGTCGGCCCGGGCGGCGATCACGTCGGCGACACTACCGATCCGCGGCGCTCAGCTTGCGGACGAGTTTGCGCAGCCCGGCCTGCCAGCCGTCGGGGTCCTCGGCGCGGCGGCGGGCGTAGGCGGCGACCTCCGGGTGCGGCAGGATGAGGAACCGTTCCTCGGCCAGCCCGGCGATGGTGGCGTCGGCGACCTGGTCGGGGGTGAGCACCGCGCCGGAGGCGGCGATCACCCGGGCGCCCAGGTGCCCCTCGGCCAGGCCGCCGGCGAGCATCGGGGTGTCGACGCCCTGCGGGCAGAGCGCGCTGACCCGGACGCCGGCGTCCCGGTAGGTGATGGCCAGCCACTCGGCGAGGCCGACCGCCGCGTGCTTCGTCGCCGTGTACGGGGCGTCGCCCACGGCGGTCAGCACGCCCGCTGCGGAGCAGGTGAACAGCAGGTAGCCCTGGCCGCGGCGGAGCATGGCCGGCAGCGCCGCCCGGGCGCTGTGCACGTGTCCCAGCACGTTGACCCGCCAGGCCCGGTCCCAGTCGGCGTCGGTCGCCTCCACTCCTCCGCCGGTGGCCACTCCGGCGTTGGCGCAGAACAGGTCGATGCGCCCGTAGCGGCGCTCGGTCTCGTCGACCAGCGCCCGCACCTGCGCCTCGTCGGTGACGTCGAGTCCGACGCCGTGCGCCACCGGGCCGATGCCCCCGGCCACCGCGCGCGCCGCCTCGGCGTCCAGATCGGCCAGGACGACGGCGGCGGCGCCCTCGGCGGCGAACCGGCGGCCGAGTGCCGCCCCGATGCCGCCCGCGCCGCCGGTGATCACGGCCACCCGATCGGTCAGGTTCATCTCAGCCGGCCTCCCCTCCGGTCGCGCCGAGCCGTGGGATCAGCCCGGTCCAGGCCGCCGCGCCGCCGGCGGTCAGCTCCGGGGTGGGCAGCAGCGCCAGTACGGGCACGTCGACGCCGTGGTCGGCGTACCGGCGGGCCCGGGCGGCGCACTCCTCGGGCGGGCCGTGCAGGATCAGCGCGTCGACCACCTCGTCGGGCACCGCCGCCGAGGCGCCCCGCCGGTCACCGGCCGCCCACGCCTCCCACATCGGGCCGAGGCTGTCCTGCCGGCCGAGCCAGCGGTGGAAGGCCGCGTACGCCGGCACGGTGAGGTAGCCGGTGATCAGCCGGCGGCCGAGGGCGCGGGCGTACGCGGCGTCCTCGGTGGGGCAGACGAAGATCCGGGCGGCGACCTCGAAGCCGGGGCGGCGCTCGCCGAGTTCGGCCAGGACGGTCGGCACGTCGTCGGCGGCCAGCCAGTTGAGGATCACCCCGTCGGCCTCAGCGGCGGCGAGCCGCAGCATGCCGGGGCGCAGGGCGGCCAGCAGCACCGGCGGCGGCACGGCCGGCGGTCGTTCCAGCGTGAACCGCCGGACGGTGAAGGTGTCGTACACCTCGTCGACGGTCTCCCCGCGCAGCGCGGCGCGCAGGAAGCGCAGCACGTCCCGGGTCCGTTGGAACGGCTCGTCGAAGCGCACCGCGTTCCAGTCCCGCACGAGCACCGGTGACGAGGCGCCGATGCCCAGCGCGAAGCGGCCCGGCGCGGCCTCGGCGAGCGCGGCGGCGCTCATGGCGAGCAGCCCGGGCCCCCGGGTGAAGACCGGGGCGATCGCGGTGCCGAGGCGCAGCCGCGGTTGCCAGGCGGCGGCGAGCGCCAGCGGGGTGAACGCGTCGGTCCCGGCGACCTCCGACGACCAGACGTCGGTGAAGCCGGCCCGGTCGAGCGCCGCGTAGACCGCCGCGTGGTCGGCGAGCGTGACGCCGGCCAGCGGCACGGTCATGCCCCATCGATTCGTCACCGGTCGATCGTGCCCGGTCGCCGTCGCCGGGGGCAAGATCCCGACCGGCGGCTCCCGGCCCGGCGCCGCGCCGGACTCGCCGAGCGGGGGACGCGATATGCCCGATCCGCCGTACCCGGCCCGGAAAAGAGTGTTACGAACGCCAGATGGGGTGGTCCGAGGGCGGGAGGCCGCGGTGAAGACTCCCGAACCGGCCGCCCTCCGCCCCGCGCACGGGCCGAGCCGGGCGACGTTCCTGGAACTCTTCTTCGACCTCGTGTTCGTCTTCGCGCTGACCCGGATCTCCGCGCGCACCTTCGAGGACCTGGCGCTGGAAGGGGGCAAGACCGCCTGGACGGCGGTGACCGGCGGCGGCAAGACCCTCCTGCTGTTCCTCGCGCTCTGGGCGATCTGGCAGGGCACCGCCTGGACCACCAGCCGCTACGACCCGTACCACATCTGGCTCCAGGTCATCGTGATCATCGCGCTGGTCGGCAGCATGGTGATGGCGGTGGCGATCCCCCGCGCCTTCACCAGCACCGGGCTGCCGTTCGCCGTCGCGTACGTGGTGGTGCAGGTCAGCCGGCCCGCGATCCTGCTGATGGTGCTGCGCCAGCTCCAGTACCGCCGGCTGCAGCTGCGCATGCTGATCACCTTCAGCGTCACCGGGGTGCTCTGGCTGACCGGTGCGCTGCTGCCCACCGACCCCCGGGTGACGCTCTGGACGCTCGCGCTCCTGGTCGAGTATCTGGCGAACCGGGCCGGCTGGCCCGTGCACGGGCTGGGCCGGTCGACCGTCTCCCGGTGGGACATCCACGGGGAGCACCTGGCCGAGCGGTACCAGCAGATCTTCCTGGTCGCGCTCGGGGAGACGATCCTCATCGCCGGGCTGGCCTACAGCCGGACCCCGACCGGCGCCACCCGTACCGCCGCCTTCGCCGCCGCGCTGCTCACCTCGGTGCTGTTCTGGCGGATCTACGTGCAGCGGGCCGGGCAGATCCTGGGCGAGGCCGTGACCAGGGCCGCGCACCCGGCCACCATCGGCCGCTCGGCCGCCGACACCCACCTCATCATGATCATCGGCGTGGTGGCCACCGCGATCGGCTACGAGCTGGTCAGCGAACACCCGACCGGGCACAACCAGGTCGGCTGGGTCGCCACGATCCTCGGCGCCCGGCGGTCTTCCCGCTCGGGCGGGCGCGCTTCGAGTACGAGGTGTTCGGCCGGGTGTCCCCGTCCCGGTGGGTGGCCGTCCTCGTCCTGGTGCTGCTCATGCCGGTGCTCAAGCCCGTGGGGTCCCTGACCGCGGCCGTCGCCACGCCGTTAGCCGCGGCGATCGCCGCCCCGCTGGTGCTGCTCGCAGTGGCGATCGCCGACGCCCGCCGCGCCTGGGGCCACCCGCCCGAGGAGGCAGCCCCGCCGTTCTGACCACGACCCCCGTCGAGGCCGTCTGCGCCCCCGACCCGGCGCTAACATCCGCGGGTGACCTTCTCGATCGTCGCCCGCTCCGCCGATGGCCTCGTGCACGGCATCGCCGTAGCCAGCAAGTTCCTCGCCGCCGGGGCGCTCGTGCCGGCCGCCGAGGCGGAGGTCGGCGCGCTCGCCAGCCAGGCCCACGCCAACCTGGCGTACCGCGCGCAGGGGCTCACCATGCTGCGCACCGGCGTGCCCGCGGCCGACGTGGTGGCCGGCCTGATCGCCGCCGACCCGGGCCGCGACGACCGGCAACTCGGCGTGGTCGGGATGACCGGCGACGGCGCCACCTG
Organism: Micromonospora sp. MH33; assembly: GCF_003013775.1. Classification (NCBI taxonomy): domain Bacteria; kingdom Bacillati; phylum Actinomycetota; class Actinomycetes; order Micromonosporales; family Micromonosporaceae; genus Micromonospora; species Micromonospora sp. MH33. Next base: position 6,984 of record NZ_MUYZ01000202.1, on the reverse strand, counting down.
GACCGGGCCGCGCTGCCACCCCTGGGCGGGCGGCCAGTCCGGCGACGGCTGGGCGGCACAGGGCAACATCCTGGCCGGCCCGGAGGTCATCGACGCGCTCCGGGACTCCTGGCTCGGCGGGGCCGGCCTGCCGTTCCCGCAGCGGCTGCTGGCCGCCCTGGCCGCCGGTGACCGCGCCGGCGGCGACCGGCGGGGCCGGCAGAGCGCCGCCCTGTTCGTCGTCCGGCGGCACGGCGGCTACGCCGGCACCGGCGACGAGCTGGTCGACCTGCGGGTCGACGACCACCGCGACCCGGTCGGCGAGCTGGGGCGCCTGCTCGACATCCACACCCTGCTCTTCGGCAAGCCCGACCCGGCCACCCTGCTCGATCTCACCGGCCCGGTCGCCGACGAGGTCGCGGCGCTGCTGGCCGCCGCCGGCCACCCCGTCGGCGCCGCCGGGCTCGAGGAGGCGCTCGACGCCTGGGCCGGCGTCGAGAACCTGGAGGAACGCATCGTCCCCGGCCGGATCGACCCGGTCGTCCTGGACCACCTGCGCCGCACCACCACGCCGGCCGCCGGCGCCTGATCGCCGCCGGTCAGGCGCCGAAGGAGAGCCAGCGGAAGCCGGTCCGGGCCAGCTCCGCCCGCTCCGCGACGGTCAGCGGCACCCGGCCGGTGGCCTTGCGCACCAGGGTGAGCGCGTCCCAGCCGAGCCCGTCGGGGACGGGTCCGCCGGCCAGCAGGTCGGCCACCACCGCCGCCGCGGTCGGGGTCAGCCAGGGCTGCCGGTCCAGCGCGTCGGCCAGGTCCAGGCCGTGCACCGCGACCTCCACCACCCGGGTACGCAGGAACTCGCCCAGCGTCATCGCGTCGCCGTGCCGGGTGCGGACCAGCCGCCCCGGCGGCGCGGCGGCCACCGCCGCGTCGGCGGCCCGCCAGGCCCGCGCGAAGCCCTCCGCCACCTCGGGTACGCCGGGAAGCTCCCGCGCCTCCCGCCGGGCGCCGTCGATCCGCTCCCGGTCGACCTCGGGCGCGAACTTGGCCGCCCCGAAGTAACCGGCGGCGTCCACCTCGGCGCGCTCGGAAGCCGGCGCCGCGAGCATGCCGGCCAGCCGCCCGGCGCCCGTGCGCACGTGGGCGAGCAGGTCCCGCACCGCCCAGGGCGGGCAGGGCGTGGGCCGGTCCAGGTCTGCCGCGTCGAGGTCGCGCAGCACCCCTTCCAGCCGTGCGCACTCGTCGCGGAACGCCGCCCGTACCGTGTCCATCCGCCCGACCCGCCTTCCCACCCCTGTTGAGCCACCGGCCGGAGCGCGTCTTCCGAGAGCGCGAGTTCGATCCAAGATCGAACTGCCGACTACGGGACGGTACGCCGGGCGGATGAGCCCGGTCGAGTGCCCACCCGGCGGCCCGCGCCTCGGAGCATGCCTGCCCGACCGGTCGAGCACGCCGCGGGGTACTTGCCTCACAGGAAAGAACCGCGTACTTTCCTCAAAGGAAAGTACGGCTCCTGGGAGAGGCGGAAGGTTGATGACTCCTGACGACGCCCAAGCGGCGCTCGACGACATCCGGAAGCGGCATGAGCAGTCCCGCGCCGCGGAGGCGCGGCACAACTCCTCCCCCTTCCACCTGGCCGTCCTGGCGTCGGTCGTGCTCCTCTCCTACGCCTCGTTCGACCTGCCCAATCCTTGGAACGGCGCGATGCTGTTCCCGGTGGTCGCGCTGCTGGCGGTGCTGGCTTTCGTCCATGTGCGCCGGGCGCCGGTCCTCAGGAAGCCCAGTTCCGGCGAGCTGCTCGGAGGGGTCGCCGCCGGGATCGCCCTCACCGCGGTGCTCCAGGGCGTGGCGACGGCCGCCCGGGCGGCCGGACTGCCGACCCCGCACCTGGTCGCGGCCGGGGTCGGGGCGGTGGCCTGCCTGGTGCTGGCCGGTCCGGTCTGCCGGGGCGCCGAGGCGCTGGCACAGCGGACGCACCGGCAGAGCTGATGGACAGCGATTTCGACGAGTTCCTGCACGTCCCCGCGCGGTTGACGATCGTCGCGCTGCTGGCGCCCGCAAGCTGGACCGAGTTCGGCTTCCTCCGGGACGCGATCGGCACAAGCGACTCGGCCCTGTCCAAGCAACTGTCCGCGCTCGCGGCGCACGGCTACATCGAGGTACGCAAACAGCCGGGGACGGGCGGGCGGCGCACCCTGGCACGGCTCACCCCACACGGCCGGAAAGCGTTTGTGACCCACGCGGCGGCACTGGAACGGATCGCCGCGGCCGCGCGGGCACCCCGACCGATCGACTCGGACGTCTAGCCCGCACCGTCGCACCTCCGGCGTGGCGCAGCGAATGGAAGTCCAACCGGGTGCGGTTTTCCACACCCTGCCTGCTGGGGTCGACCGTCCGGAGTCGGCGGTCGACCCCATGGTCCGGGCCGCGGCGAGTTCCTAGCGTCATGGGCATGATCTTCTTGTGGAACGCGGCGACACATACCGGCTCCTTGACTCAGGAGGCTGATCCGCCGTCGGGCGGCCTGGTCGGGTTGGTGACCGACCTGGTGGAACGGCTCGGCGCGCCCGGGGCCGGGCTGGCGGTCGCGTTGGAGAACCTGTTCCCGCCGATCCCCAGCGAGGTGATCCTGCCGCTGGCGGGCTTCACCGCCAGTCAGGGCAGGATGAACCTGTTCGCCGCCATCGTCTGGACCACGATCGGCTCGGTGGTGGGCGCGGTGACGCTGTACGCCGTCGGCGTGGCGCTCGGACGGGACCGGGTGCGCGCGATCGCGGCGCGGCTGCCGCTGATCAAGCTGAGTGACCTCGACCGGACGGAGGCGTGGTTCGCCCGACACGGGGTGAAGACCGTCTTCCTCGGGCGGATGATTCCGATCTTCCGAAGCCTGATCTCGATTCCGGCCGGTGTGGAGCGGATGCCGTTCGGCACGTTCCTGCTCTACACGACGTTGGGCAGCCTGGTCTGGAACACCGTCTTCGTCATGGCCGGTTATGTGCTCGGGGAGAACTGGCGTGCCGTCGAGCCGTACGTCGGGACGTTCCAGAACGTGATCATCGTGGTCTGCGCGCTCGTCGTGGCGTTCTTCGTGGTGTCGCGCCTGATCGGGCTATGGCGGAGACGTTCGGCGGTTGACGACGAGCAGGCACCTGGCACGCCCGAGCCGTACGGGTCGGACGCACGTGTCGGATCACACGGGGAGCGCGGGGCGGATCGCCCGGCCCACGCCGTCCGAGGCACCCTGTACGGCACCCCCCGCCGGTCGGAAGCCGGTCGTCATGGCTCCCGGTAACCGGTAGCGAGAGGGTCGGTGGGCGGCCGCGGTCGCCGGGACGACCGGGATCCGGGACGTCGCAAGCTGGGAGGGACGGCGTGGTGGCAGGGCACGCAGTGCACGGTGGCGTCGGCGCCGTGGTCCGGTGGAGCCGCCCGCTGGTGGGCGTGGCGCTCGGCGTCCTCACCGCCGCGGCCGAGGCGCTGTTCCTGCTCCTCGCCGGGCTGGCCGTGGTCGCGGTCGCACCGGTGCCCGCGGCCCGGCGCCGGCTCGGCGCCACCATCCTCCGGTACGCCCGGCGCATCACCGAGTGGGAGCGGCACCGCCTCGCGGTCGCCGCATCGGATCCACCGCCGCCACCGCTCCGGGCGAGCGGGCCACGCGTACTCGGCTACCTGGCTGCTCGGCTGCTGCCGGCGGCGCTCGGCCTGCTCACCGCCGGCCTGCTCGCGGTCGGTGTCGCGCTCGCCGCCATCGTGGTGGGCTCGTTCGTCGCGGGCACCATGTCCACTGCCGACTTCCTGCTCCAGGGGTTCATCGGAGCGGCCCTGCTGCTGCTGAACCTGCAGGCGGCGGTCAGCGTGGCGGCGCTGGACCGGTGGCTGGCCCGCTGGCTGCTCGAATCCCACAGCCGCGAGGCGTTGCAGCTGCGCATCACCGAACTCACCGTCAGCCGGGCCGGCGTGCTGGCCGCGGTCGACGCGGAACGTCAGCGCATCGAACGCGACCTCCACGACGGGCTGCAGCAACACCTCGTGGCACTCGGCATGCTGCTCGGACGGGCGCGTCGCAGCCGCGACCCCGACCGGGCACGCGAACTCCTCGTGCAGGCGCACGAGGACACCCAGCGCGCCATCGAAGAGCTGCGGGACGTGGCCTGGCGGGTCTATCCGTCGGCGCTCGAGCACACCACCCTGGACGAGGTGCTGAACATGGTGGCGCAGCGGTCGGCGATCCCCGTGAAGATCAGCTACGACGTGCCCGTCCGGCCGGCCCGGCCGATCGAGACCGTGCTCTACTTCGTCGCCTGTGAAGCGATCACCAACAGCACCAAACACGCGGGAGCTACCATGATCACCATCGGGATCGAGGCGCGGGACGCAGGAGTCGAGATACGGGTGTGCGACGACGGCATCGGCGGCGCCGACCCGCACGGCAGCGGCCTGCAGGGGCTCGCCCGCCGCGTCACCGCGCTGGACGGGCGGTTCGAACTGCACAGCCCGCCCGGCGGCCCGACGACGATCCGGGCCGAGCTGCCGTGCGCGTAGCCCTGGCCGAAGACTCCACCCTGCTCCGCGAAGGGCTGGTCCGCCTCCTCACCGACGAGGGACACCAGGTGGTCGCCGCCGTCGCGGACGCCGACCGGCTCGTCGCCGCCGTCGAGCAGCACCGCCCCGACGTCGTCGTCACCGACGTCCGCATGCCGCCCACCAACACCGATGACGGGCTCCGGGCGGCGCTGGAGATCCGCCGCCGCTGGCCGGAGATCGCCGTACTGGTCCTCTCCCAGTACGTCGAGCGGCGCTACGCCGCGAAGCTCCTCGCCGACCGGTCCGAAGGCGTCGGCTACGTCCTGAAGGACCGCGTCGCCCAGGTCGAGGACTTCCTCGACGCCCTCGACCGCGTCGCCGCCGGCTCCACCGCGCTCGATCCCGAGGTCGTCCGGCAGCTCATCTCCGCCACCAGCCACACCGACCCACTCAACCGCCTCACCACGCGCGAGCGGGACGTCCTGCACCACATGGCCCAGGGGCACACCAACGCCGCCATCGCCGAACGCCTGCACGTCTCGCAGAGCGCGATCGAGAAACATGTCAACACCATCTTCGACAAGCTCGACCTCACCCACGCCACCGGCTACAGCCGCCGGATCCTCGCGATCCTGCGCTACCTCGGCTCCTGACCGCGCCCCTCTCCTCGGCCGCTGGCCGTGCCGCCGCCGTTTCGTCGCCCACCCGCCGGGTACGCGCCGGTGGACGAGGAGAGGGGGCGCCGAATGGCCGGCATCATGCTGCGCAGCACCGCGTTCACCGACCACGACCTGCTGCCCGGGCGGTTCGCCAAGGACGGCGACAACCTGTCACCGCCGCTGCAGTGGTCGGACGTGCCGGACTCCACCGAGGAGCTGGTCCTGCTCGTCGAGGACCCGGACGCGGGCAAGGAGCCGTTCGTGCACTGGCTGGTCACGGGGATCTCCCCGCAGACCGGTGAGGTGCCCGAGGGCGGGATACCGCCGGGCGGCCGGGAGTGGCCGAACAGCTTCGGCGAGACCGGCTGGAGCGGGCCCCTGCCGCCGCGGGGTGAGGAGGCCCACCGCTACTTCTTCCGCCTCTACGCGCTGAACCGGCCGCTGGACCTGTCCGGCGCGCCGCAGGCCACCGACGTGCACCGCGCGCTCAAGGGCCGGGAGATCGCCAGCGGCACCACCGTCGGCACCTACTACCGCTGACCCGCTCCGGGGACCGGCCGGGGATCCCGGCCGGTCAGCCCTTCCATCGGGGCACCAGTCGGTGCACCACCGCGAGGACCAGCGCGGCCACCACGGCGACCGTGCCGGCAATGCCGGCCGCGCTGCCCGCGTACCCGATGAAGAGCGGACGGCGGGTGAGTTCCTCGACCGGGATGGTGGAGCGGTCGACCAGCCAGGACAGGGCGAGCGCGGAGACGACCAGGGCGACGGCGCCGGCGAGGCCGAGCACCGCGGCGGCGCCCCGGTGCGCGTCGGCCGGGGAGACCACGGCCTGTTCCCGCTGGAAGAACAGGAGCACCAGGCCGGCGAGCGCGGCCCAGGCGCCGACCACGAGGAACGCGGCGACGGCGTCGCTGGGCCGGTGCCAGCCAGCGGAGAGCGTGGCCACCCCGGCGGCGGCCGCGTAGCCGGCGCCGAGGAACGCGCCGGCCACCCGCAGCTTCGGCGGCAGCACCAGGATCAGCGCGATCGCCACGGACGCCGCGACGGCGGTGTGTCCGCTGGGCAGGCTGTTGCCGGCCGCGGCCCGCTCCGGGTCGATGCCGTAGTCGGGACGCTCCAGGTAGCGCTTGAGCAGTTGGGTGCTGACGTTGGCGCCGGCGATGAGCAGCGTGGCGGTGACGGCGAGCGCCTTGCGGCCGCGGATCAGCGCGATGAAGCCGATCATGGCGGTGACCGCCAGCAGCGACACCACCGACATGGCGTTGAGGATGCGGTCCACCGGCCCGTCGATGCGGTCCTGGCCGATCCGGTTGCCGGTCAGCGCGACGGTGTCGAGCCACTGGCCGAGCTCGGTGTGCACGGCGAAGCGCCACACCACCAGGAACGCGGCCGTCTGGGCCAGCGCCAGTACGACCAACCAGACCGCCGTCCAACCCCTCGCCGTCTCGCGCACCCGGACAACTTAACGGTAGGCCGGGCCGGGCGCTCGTCGGAGCGCCACGACCGTGGCGTTAGGTTGGGGACGCGACGGGAGGAGGTGGCGTGTGACCAGCATGCCGGAGCCGGAGCGGCCGTCCGGGGACCGGCCGGAGTCGCTGGCCGACCTGCTCGGCGGGCGGCAGGGCGCGGTCGACGCCACGGTGCCGCCGGTGGCGTTCGCGGTCGGCTGGCTGGCCGCCGGGCTGTGGGGCGGGGTGGTCGCCGCGGTGCTGGCCGGTACGGCGGTGGCGGGGTGGCGGTGGGGGCGCGGGGGCCGGCCGCGCCCGGGGCTGATCGGGGTGCTCCCGGGCTTCGGGGCCGCGCCGATCGCGCTGCCGGACGG
>NZ_MUYZ01000201.1:0-12768 GCF_003013775.1 Micromonospora sp. MH33 | reverse complement strand
CCGGGGTCGCCCCGCCGTTCGCCGCCCCGCCCACCGAGGGCGGCCGGGCCCGGCTCTGGCTCGGCCTCGGCGTCGGCGCGCTCGCCGTGCTGCTCTGCTGCGGCGGGGGCGGCGCCGCGGTGGTCGGGCTGGCGGTGAGCAACGTGCAGGCCGTCGAGGAGCAGGGCCGCGCGGTCACCGACGACTACTACCAGGCGCTCGTCGCCCGGGACTGGTCCAAGGCGTACGACCAGCTCTGCGACGACGCCCGGCGGCGCGAGTCCGGGCGCGAGTTCGAGCAGCGCGTGGCCACCGAGCCGCAGGTCTCCGGCTACCGGGTGGGCGAGGTCGACACCACGACGCTGACCGTGCCGGTGGACGTGACCCTGGCCGGCGGCAAGCGGGAGGCGCAGACCGTGACGCTGGCGCCGGACCAGCAGACCGGCGGCATGGAGGTGTGCGGGGTGAGCTGACCGGGCCCCGGTATTCTGCTGGGCTCGGGAGCACGGTGGTCGTACCGTTGTCCCGAGCCGTCCGCTTTTACTCACCTCACCCCCGCCGACCGCCAGCCGGCGTAGGAGGAAACATGCCAGCCGACCGTATCGACGCCGTCGTCAGCCTCGCCAAGCGCCGGGGCTTCGTCTTTCCCTCCAGCGAGATCTACGGGGGCACCCGGTCGGCGTGGGACTACGGTCCGCTCGGCGTGGAGCTCAAGGAGAACGTCCGCCGGCAGTGGTGGAAGACCATGGTCCAGCAGCGCGACGACGTCGTCGGCCTGGACTCCGCGGTCATCCTGGCCCGCAAGGTCTGGGAGGCCAGCGGCCACATCGCCGAGTTCGTCGACCCGCTCACCGAGTGCCAGTCCTGCCACAAGCGGTTCCGCGCCGACCACCTGGAAGAGGCGTACGAGGCCAAGCACGGCAAGCCGCTGACCTCGCTGACCGAGCTGAACTGCCCGAACTGCGGCAACAAGGGCACCTTCACCGAGCCGAAGATGTTCAACGGCCTGATGAAGACCTACCTGGGCCCGGTGGAGAGCGACGAGGGCCTGCACTACCTGCGCCCGGAGACCGCCCAGGGCATCTTCGTCAACTACAAGAACGTGGAGACGGTCGCCCGCAAGAAGCCGCCGTTCGGCATCGCGCAGACCGGCAAGTCGTTCCGCAACGAGATCACCCCGGGCAACTTCATCTTCCGCACCCGCGAGTTCGAGCAGATGGAGATGGAGTTCTTCGTCGAGCCGGGCACGGACGAGAAGTGGCACGAGTACTGGCTCTCCGAGCGCTGGAACTGGTACCTCGACCTGGGCCTCTCCGAGGACAACCTGCGCTTCTACGAGCACCCCAAGGAGAAGCTCTCCCACTACTCGAAGCGCACCGTCGACATCGAGTACCGGTTCCAGTTCGGCGGCACCGAGTTCGCCGAGCTGGAGGGCATCGCCAACCGGACCGACTTCGACCTGTCCACGCACAGCAAGCACTCCGGCGTCGACCTGTCGTACTTCGACCAGACCAAGGGCGAGCGCTGGATGCCGTACGTGATCGAGCCGGCCGCCGGCCTCACCCGCGCGGTGCTGGCCTTCCTGCTCGAGGCGTACGACGAGGACGAGGCCCCGAACACCAAGGGCGGCGTGGACAAGCGCACCGTCATGCGCTTCGACCCGCGGCTGGCCCCGGTCAAGGTGGCGGTGCTGCCGCTGTCCCGCAACGAGGCGCTCTCGCCGAAGGCCAAGCAACTCGCCGCCGACCTGCGCAAGCGCTGGGTGGTCGAGTTCGACGACTCGCAGGCCATCGGCCGCCGCTACCGGCGGCAGGACGAGATCGGCACCCCGTTCTGCGTCACCGTCGACTTCGACACCCTCGACGACAACGCGGTGACCGTGCGGAACCGGGACACCATGACCCAGGAGCGCATCTCGCTGGACCAGGTCGAGCGCTACCTGATCGAGCGCCTGCCCGGCTGCTGACGCTGGTCACGGGGCCCCGACCGGTCGGTCGGGGCCCCGTACACTTGTCCGGTGACCGCCCCGACCCTGCCCGCGCTGCGCCCGCTGACCCTCGGCCCGCACCAGGTGTGGCCGCCGGTGGTGCTCGCGCCGATGGCCGGGATCACCAACGTCGGCTTCCGCCGGCTCTGCCGGGAGCAGGGCGGCGGCATCTACGTCTGCGAGATGATCACCACCCGGGCGCTCGTCGAGCGGAACCCGAAGACGCTCCGCATGATCGCCTTCGGCGCGGACGAGCAGCCCCGCAGCCTCCAGCTCTACGGCACCGACCCGGAGATCACCGCCGCCGCCGTGCGGATCGTGGTCGAGAGGAATCTCGCCGACCACATCGACCTCAACTTCGGCTGCCCGGTCCCCAAGGTCACCCGGCGCGGCGGCGGGTCGGCCCTGCCGTGGCGGCGCCGGCTCTTCGCCCGGCTGGTCCGGGCCGCGGTGGACGCCGCATCTCCCGCCGGCGTGCCGGTCACCGTGAAGATGCGCAAGGGCATCGACGACGACCACCTGACGTACGTCGAGGCCGGCCTCGCCGCCCAGGACGCCGGCGTCGCGGCGGTCGCCCTGCACGGGCGTACGGCCGCGCAGCGCTACTCGGGCACCGCCGACTGGGACGCCATCGCCACCCTCAAGCAGGCGCTCGACGTGCCGGTGCTCGGCAACGGCGACATCTGGGAGGCCGACGACGCGCTGCGGATGGTCGCCCACACCGGTGTCGACGGCGTGGTGATCGGGCGGGGCTGCCTGGGCCGGCCGTGGCTCTTCGCCGACCTGGAGGCCGCCTTCACCGGCCGCACCGAGCGGCGGCTGCCGAACCTCGGCGAGGTGGCGGCGACCATGCGGCGGCACGCCGAGCTGCTGGTCGACCAGTTCGTGGCCGGCGCCCGCAACCCGGCCCGGGGCGAGCGCGACGGCTGCACCGACTTCCGCAAGCACGTCGCCTGGTACCTCAAGGGCTTCCCGGTCGGCAGCGAGCTGCGCCGCTCGCTCGCGATGATCGACAGCCTGGCCCAGCTCGACGACCTGCTCGGCAAGCTCGACCCGACCGTGCCGTTCCCGGTGGAGACCCTAGGCCAGCCGCGCGGCCGGACCAACTCCCCGGGCAAGGTCGCCCTCCCCGACGGTTGGCTGGCCAGCCGGGACGACGACACCCCGCCGGACGGCGCCGAGCTGGACGACTCCGGCGGCTGACGCGCGGAAAGGGCCCGACCCCCTGGCGGGGTCGGGCCCTTTCGTATCCGCTGTCCTGCTGCCGGTCGGATCGTCAGGAAGCGCTGTAGCCGCGGGTGGCGATCCAGTCGGCCAGGTTGTCCACGCTCATCCGGTAGGAGGCCATGTTCGGGTCGGCCGAGTCCGCGATGGTCACGGTCTTCCCGTTGTCGCGGTAGCCCACGACGCTGATGTAGTGGCCGCCCTCGAAGGAGTGGGTGTTGCCGTCGGTGTCGGTGGCGGTGCCGGCGATGTTGGCGACCACGGCGCGGCCGTCGTCGACGGTGCGCACGATGTCGGCGCGCAGGGTGTCGGTCTGCTTGTCGTCGGCCTTGCCGTCGCGGATCTCCACCGACCGGTAGTGCTTGCCGGTCTCCTTGTTCAGGACGGGGGTGATGTCGTTGATGCTGTTGGTGCCGTTCTCGGTGGTGCCCATCTCCTTGGCCATGGCGTCGACGTCGATGTTCTTGCCGAGCACGCTGATGGCGTTACGGGTGGCGGCGGGGCCGCAGTAGTAGAAGTTGGGCTGGGCCTCGTAGCGGACGTCCAGTTCCCGCTCGCCGTGGCCCTTACGGTCGGCCTGGACCTGCGCGGTCTTCTCGGCCGGGGTGGCCTGCGCGGCGATCGCGGGGCCGGCGATGCCAACACCGGTCGCGGCGACGCCGGCAGCGGTCAGAACGGTCTTACGCAGCAGATCGGTACGCATGATGTGTGCCTCTCTGTCGGGGGTGAGCAGCACACGCAGGGGGTGCGGGTGCCGCTGAGAAAATCCTTGGGGTGCCCGGCGATCAGGGGGTGACCTGCTCGGGCGGTCCGGGGGTGTAACGGTCGGGGGCGGGGAGGGATTCCCTCGGCCCGGTCCGACGTCCCGGGGATGTAACGACCGGGGCCTCGGGACGATTCCCCGGCTCATCCGGCTCGGACCTGCGTGGTCCGGAGTGTGTAACGACCGGGGCCGGGAGGTCATTCCCCGGCTCATCCGCCTCGGACCTGGGCGGTCCGGGTGGTGTAACGACCGGCGGGGGCCGGTCATTCCGACCGGCGGCCTCGCTCCGGGCGGGGTGCCGCGCGGTCTGCCATGTTCAACGACCCCGCCCCCGGCATGATTCCGCCCCGACGGTGGCGCCGACCACCGGACACCACCGCCGAAACCGGACGCCGGGTGCCACCTGGCCGGCAGGAAACCGGACATCGGCCCCAGCCCGCGCAAGCCCACCGGGCAGCGCCATCCGCGCAGCCTGGTCGAAGACGTGCAGCCGCGCCCGCCGGGGGCTCCGCTGACCCGCGACGCCGGCCCTCTGGCTCAGCGCCAGATCTTGGCGAGTTCCGTTCGAGGCGAACGACAAGTCGCCAAGATCCGCTCGGCAGCTTCGGCGGCCCGCCGCTAGTGGGTGTCGGCGGTGGTGTCGCGGGTGGGTTGGGTGGGGACGGTGGGCGCCGCGGGCCAGGGGACGTCGGGGGAGGGGTGGAAGGTGATGCCGGCGGCCGTCCAGCGCGGGCCGTGGCCGGCGAGCCGCCGGCGGAAGCCGGCCCAGTCGTGCGTCGACCGGGGCGACCAGCCGAGTTCGGCGACGGCGGGCAGGCGGGGGAAGAGCATGAACTCCACCTCGGCGAGGGTGGCGACCGACTCGGTCCAGAGCGGCGCCTCCACACCCAGCACCGCCTCGGCCGGTACGCCGGTGAGGTGCGTGCCCGGATCCCAGTCGTACGCCCGGTGCACGTCGATGAGGCCGGCCCAGTCGTGCCCGATCGGGGTGTCGGTGGCGTACTTCATGTCCAGGTAGACCCGGTTGCCGGGGGAGAGGATGAGGCGGGCGCCCCGGCGTACCGCCTCGGCGGTCTCCGGGTCGTCGCCGTTGGTGCCCCACCACTGGAGCACCCGCCCGTCGACGTGCCCGGCCGGGGCGAGCTGGTGCCAGCCGACCACGGTCTTCCCGGTCGCCGCGACCAGCGTCTGGGCCCGCTCGACGAAGGCGCGGTAGGTGTCGGCCGGCACCTTGAACGCCTCGTCGCCGCCGAGGTGCAGCCAGGGGCCGGGGGTCAGCGCGGCCACCTCGCCGACCACGTCGGCGATGAAGGCGTACGTCCGCTCGTCGGCGGGGTCGACGTAGCTGAAGCCGACCTCGGTGCCGGTGTACGGCGGCGGCGGGACCTTGCCGGGCGCCAGTTCCGGGTAGGCGACCAGGGCCGCGTTGGTGTGCCCCGGCAGGTCGATCTCGGGCACGACGGTGACGTGGCGGTGGGCCGCGTACGCGACGATGCGCCGGTAGTCGGCCTGGGTGTAGCAGCCGCCGGGGCCGCCGCCCACCTCGGTGGCCCCGCCGATCTCGGCGAGCCGGGGCCAGGAGTCGACGGCGATCCGCCAGCCCTGGTCGTCGGTGAGGTGCAGGTGCAGGTGGTTGAGCTTGTACCGGGCCAGGTGGTCGACCACCCGCAGCACGTCCTCGACCGGGAAGAAGTGACGGGCCACGTCGAGCATGGCGCCCCGGTAGGGGAAGCGCGGCCGGTCGACGATGGTGCCGCCGGGCACCGCCCAGCGCTCGGCGACCGGGGTGGCGCTGTCGATGGCGGCCGGGAGGAGCTGCCGCAACGTCTGCGCGCCGTGGAAGAGGCCCGCGGCGGTGGCGGCGGTGATCCGCACGCCGGTGCCGGTCACGTCCAGGCGGTAACCCTCGTCACCCAGCCCACCGGACGCGGGCGAGGCGCCGGCGCCCGGCGCCGCGTCCGACAGGGTCAGTACGAGCAGGCCGTCGGCCTCGGTCGTGTCGGTGACCGGCAGCGGGAAGCCGGTGGCGGGGCGCAGCCACTCGGCGAGCTGTTCGGCGACGTCCCGGCCGGCGGGGCTGACCCGGATCACGGCGTCCGGGGGCACCGTGAAGTCGGCGGTCGGGTCGGGGAGCACCTGCTCGGGCGCGGGCACCACGTCGCCGAGGCGGACCGGCGCGGTCGGGGCGAGCAGGTCGCCGGCCCGCCGTGCGGCGGTGCGGGCCAGCTCGGCGGCGTCCGGCTGCCGGCCGGGGAGGCGGTCGAGGGGCTCGGGGCCGCTCTCGGTGGGGGCGGCGGGGGTGGTCGGCACGGCGACGGCTCCGGGGTGTATTTGGGCGGGATATGGCAAAGGTGATAGTCAGCAAAACCAGTGCCGTCAAGAGTACGAGGGGAATCGGGATTGCGTGATCGTGCGCGTGGAAGCGTTCCCAAAAACCGGTACGGACGCGGATAGTGGCGACTGTTGTGCCGATTGTCACCGAACGGTCCCAGGCCACGCGAAGTTCGCTTAACCTTCGCCCACCGATCGCTGACGACGCCGGGATTACCGGTGGTCGCTCCCGGGGTATGTCCGAACTGAACCTTCGTTAAGTGTCAATGGCGCGCGTGGGAGGCTCTGGTGGCAGCGCAAGAGACGGTCGAGCACAAGTACGTCTACGACTTCGCCGAGGGCAACAAGGACCTCAAGGACCTGCTCGGCGGCAAGGGGGCCAACCTGGCCGAGATGACCAATCTCGGCCTGCCGGTCCCGCCCGGCTTCACCATCACCACCGAGGCCTGCAAGGCGTACCTGACGACCGGCCGGGAGCCGGACGGGCTCGCCGCCCAGATCGAGGCGCACCTGGAATCCCTGGAGCGGGAGATGGGTCGCAAGCTCGGCGACCCGCAGGACCCGCTGCTGGTCTCCGTCCGCTCCGGCGCCAAGTTCTCCATGCCCGGCATGATGGAGACCGTCCTCAACGTCGGCCTCAACGACCGCAGCGTCGTCGGGCTCAGCGCGCAGGCGGGTGGGAACGACAGGTTCGCCTGGGACTCCTACCGCCGCCTGATCCAGATGTTCGGCAAGACCGTCTGCGAGGTGCCGGGCGAGGAGTTCGAACACGCGCTGGACGAGGCCAAGCGCGCCAAGGGCACGCAGAACGACCTCGACCTGGACGCCGACGACCTGCGCGGGCTGGTCGACGCGTACAAGAAGATCTTCGTGAAGCACACCGGGCGGGAGTTCCCGCAGGAGCCGCGCGAGCAGCTCGACCTGGCCATCCGCGCGGTCTTCGAGTCGTGGAACGCCGAGCGCGCGGTGGTCTACCGCCGCCAGGAGCGCATCCCGGCCGACCTGGGCACCGCGGTCAACGTGGTGGCCATGGTCTTCGGCAACCTCGGCGCCGACTCCGGCACCGGCGTGGCCTTCACCCGCGACCCGGGCAGCGGCGCGCAGGGCATCTACGGCGACTACCTGGCCAACGCCCAGGGCGAGGACGTGGTGGCCGGCATCCGCAACACCGTGCCGTTGCAGGAGTTGGAGCGGATCGACAAGAAGTCCTACGACGAGCTGCTCGACTACATGGCGCGGCTCGAGGAGCACTACAAGGACCTCTGCGACATCGAGTTCACCATCGAGCGCGGCAAGCTCTGGATGCTCCAGACCCGGGTCGGCAAGCGCACGGCCGCCGCCGCGTTCGTCATCGCCGGGCAGCTCGTCGACGAGGGCCTGATCGACCTGGACGAGGCGCTGCACCGGGTCAACGGGGCGCAGCTCGCGCAGCTGATGTTCCCGCGCTTCCGGCTCGACCACGAGTTCCAGCCGGTGGCCAAGGGCATCGGCGCCTCACCCGGCGCCGCCTCCGGCAAGGTGGTCTTCACCTCCGCCCGGGCCGTCGAGCTGGCCGCCGAGGGGGAGTCGGTGATCCTGGTCCGCCGGGAGACGAACCCCGACGACCTCAACGGCATGATCGCCGCCAAGGGCATCCTCACCTCGCGCGGCGGCAAGACCAGCCACGCCGCGGTGGTGGCCCGCGGTATGGGCAAGACCTGTGTCTCCGGCGCGGACGAGCTCGACGTCAACGTGCCGGCAAAGAAGTTCACCGTGGCCGGGCAGACCGTGAACGAGGGGGACATCGTCTCCATCGACGGCACCACCGGCAAGGTCTACCTCGGCGAGGTGCCGGTCATGCCGTCCGAGGTGGTGCAGTACTTCGAAGGCAGCCTCGACCCGGAGCACATCGACAACCCGCTGGTCCGCGCCGTACACCGGATCATGACGCACGCCGACGCCAAGCGGCGGCTGCTGGTCCGGACGAACGCCGACACCGGGGCGGACGCGGCCCGGGCGCGGCGGTTCGGGGCCGAGGGCATCGGCCTGTGCCGCACCGAGCACATGTTCCTCGGCGACCGCCGCGAGCTGGTCGAGCGGCTGATCCTCGCGGCCACCGACCAGGAGCGGGAGAAGGCGCTCTCCGCGCTGCTGCCGTTGCAGCGGGAGGACTTCATCGAGATCTTCCGCGAGATGGACGGCCTGCCGGTCACCGTGCGGCTGATCGACCCGCCGCTGCACGAGTTCCTGCCCCCGCTGGAGCAGCTCGCGGTCAACGTCGCGGTCGCCCAGGAGCGCGGCGAGGACGTGGCCAAGGAGGAGGCGCTGCTCGGCGCCGTCCGGCGGATGCACGAGGAGAACCCCATGCTGGGCCTGCGCGGTGTCCGGCTGGGCCTGGTCATCCCCGGACTCTTCGCGATGCAGGTCCGGGCGATCGTCGAGGCGGCGGTCGCGTGTGCCCAGCGTGGCGGCGACCCCCGGCCGGAGATCATGGTCCCGCTGGTCGGCGCGGTGCAGGAGCTGGAGACGGTCCGCGCCGAGGCGGAGAGGATCATCGCGGAGGTGACCCGGGAGAAGGCGGTCGACGTGCTGATCGGCACGATGATCGAGGTGCCGCGGGCGGCGCTGACCGCCGGGCAGATCGCCGAGGCGGCCGAGTTCTTCTCCTTCGGCACCAACGACCTGACCCAGATGGCGTGGGGCTTCTCCCGCGACGACGTCGAGGGCGCGTTCTTCTGGCGCTACCTGGAGCTGGGCATCTTCGGCATCTCGCCGTTCGAGTCGATCGACCGGGAGGGCGTCGGCCGGCTGGTCCGGATCGCCGCCGAGGAGGGCCGGGCGGCCCGGCCGGGGCTGAAGCTCGGCGTCTGCGGCGAGCACGGCGGCGACCCCGACTCGGTGCACTTCTTCCACGAGGTCGGCCTCGACTACGTCTCCTGCTCGCCGTTCCGGGTGCCGGTGGCGCGGCTGGAGGCCGGTCGCGCGGCGATTAGCACCACCGGCTCCGACTCCCGCTGACGGCGTGACGCATCCGGGGCCGCCGGCGCTCAGGTCGGTGGCCCCGCTCGCGTCCAGGCGCGCCATTCCGGCCCGCCGGGCGTAACCTGGGCTCCCGCGTACGTGTCGATCAGGAAGGGTGGCCGCATGACCAGCGTCTGGGAGAACCTGACGGTCGACGCCCAGGACCCGTCCCGGCTCGCCCACTGGTGGGCGGAGGCGCTCGGCTACCAGGTGATCAGCGACAAGCCGGACGAGGTGGAGATCCGCCGCACGCCCGACACGCTGCCCGGCATCGTCTTCGTCCCGGTCAGCGGCCCCAAGGAGGGCAAGAACCGGCTGCACATCGACCTGCGCCCGACCGACCTTGAGGCCGAGGTGGAGCGCCTGGTCGACATGGGCGCCCGGCACGTCGACATCGGGCAGGGCGAGGTGGAGTGGACGGTGCTGGCCGACCCGGAGGGCAACGAGTTCTGCGTGCTTCGTGAGCGCCAGGAGTGAGCCGGGTTCGCGAGCCCCGCGGTGGCGAACAGAGACGGCTCGGGCGGCGGGGATGACCGGTTGAGCGCCGGTCCCGGGCCCGACGCGGCGCGCCTCGTCGTCGAGGGGCCCAAGGACACCGGGTACGGGCGGTCGCCGTACGAGCGGGACCGGGCCCGGGTGCTGCACTCGGCGGCGTTCCGGCGGCTCGCCGCGAAGACCCAGGTGCACACCGCCGGCACCGACGACTTCCTGCGTACCCGGCTGACCCACTCGCTGGAGGTGGCGCAGATCGCCCGGGAGATGGGCGCCCGGCTGGGCTGCGACCCGGACGTGGTGGACACCGCCGGGCTGGCGCACGACCTCGGCCATCCGCCCTTCGGGCACAACGGTGAGGAGGCCCTGGACGCGCTCGCCGCCGACTGCGGCGGCTTCGAGGGCAACGCGCAGACGCTGCGGGTGCTCACCCGGCTGGAGGCCAAGGTGCTCGCCCCGGACGGCCGCTCCGCCGGGCTGAACCTGACCCGGGCCTCGCTCGACGCGGTCGGCAAGTACCCGTGGGAGCGCCGGCCCGGCCGGCGCAAGTTCGGGGTGTACGCCGATGACCGCCCGGTCTTCGCCTGGCTGCGCGAGGGCGCCCCGCCCGGGGACCGGCGCTGCCTGGAGGCGCAGGTGATGGACTGGGCCGACGACGTGGCGTACTCGGTGCACGACGTCGAGGACGGCATCCACGGCGGCTATGTCAGCCTGCGCCTGCTGCTCGTGGACGCCGACGAGAGGCGGGCGCTCTGTGCCGACGTGGCGGCCGCCTACTCCGGGGAGGCCCCTGAGGACCTGGGCGAGGTGCTGGCCGAACTGCTCGCCGACCCGGCGCTCGCCCCGCTCGCCGCGTACGACGGCAGCCACCGGGCCCTCGCGGCGCTGAAGACCACCACCAGCGTGCTCACCGGCCGCTTCGTGTCGACCGTGGTGGCCGCCACCCAGGAGCGCCACGGCCCCGGCCCGCACCGCCGGTACGCCGCCGACCTCGTGGTGCCGCGCCGGATCCGGGCCCAGTGTGCGCTGCTCAAGGGCATCGCCCTGCGCTACGTCATGCGCCGCCCCGGCGCCGGCCCCCGGTACGCGCAGCAGCAGGAGATCCTCGCCGACCTGGTCGCCGCCCTGCTCGACCGGGCCCCGGAGCCGCTCGACCCGGTCTTCGCGCCGCTGTGGCGGGCCGCCCCGGACGACGCCGCCCGGCTGCGCGTGGTGGTCGACCAGGTGGCCTCGCTCACCGACCCGGCCGCCCTGGCCTGGCACGGCCGCCTGGTCGCGGGCCGCTGACCCGACGGCCCGCCGGTCCGCAGTCGGACAGCCCGGTGGGGACGGCCAGCAACTTAGGCTAACCTAAGAAGCATGACGGAGCAGCGCCCCAAGAAGCTCACCGCCGCCACGGTCGTCCGGACCGAGCGGCCCACCCCGCACCTGATCCGCCTCGTGCTCGGCGGTGCGGAGCTGACCGGCCTGCCGGTGGGCGCCTACACCGACCACTACGTGAAGTTCGTCTTCCCGCCGGCCGGGGTGCGCTACCCGCACCCGACCGACCTGGCCACCATCAAGCGCGAGTTCCCGGCGCAGCAGTGGCCGCGGCTGCGGGCGTACACGGTGCGGGCCTGGGACGCGGCGGCCGGCGAGCTGACCGTGGACGTGGTGCACCACGGCGACGAGGGGCTGGCCGGGCCGTGGGCGGCCGGGCTGCGCCCCGGCGACCGGGTGCTGTTCACCGGCCCCGGCGGCGCGTACGCCCCGGACCCCACGGCCGACTGGCACCTGCTGGCCGGGGACGAGAGCGCGCTGCCGGCGATCGCCGCCGCGCTGGAGCGGCTGCCCGCCGGAGCGCCCGCCAAGGTGTACGTCGAGGTGGGCGGCCCCGCCGACGAGCTGCCGCTGGCCAGCGCGGGCGCGGTCGAGCTGCGCTGGCTGCACCGCGCCGGCCGCCCGGTGGGCGAGCCGCTGGTTGAGGCGCTCCGGGCACTGGAATTCCCGCCCGGCCGGGTGCACGCCTTCGTGCACGGCGAGGCCACCGCGGTCAAGGAACTGCGCCGGCTGCTGCGGGTCGAGCGCGGGGTGCCCCGGGGCGACCTGTCCATCTCGGGTTACTGGCGGCGGGGCATGGACGACGAGGGCTGGCGTTCCACCAAGGCGGCCTGGAACGCGCAGGTCGAGGCCGACGAGTCGGCGGTCGTCACCGCCTGACCGGTCACGCCCCCCGCACCGCCAGCCGGTACAGCTCGGGGAGCAGCCACGGGGCGATCCACCGCTGCACGCCCTCCGGCGTGAAGTGCAGCCCGTCGCTGCGCACCCGGACCCCGCCGGCCTCCCAGGCGAACCGGCCCTCCGGGCAGGCCCGCCGGTTGAGATCGAGCACGGTGGCGTGGTGCCGTTCCGCCGTCGCGCGCAGCAGCCGGTTCCACGCGTCCACCCGGGCCGGGTCGTCCTCCGGCCAGAGGCCGCCGTCCGGCCGTTCCGCCCGCCGGGTGTACGGCGCGGTCAGCAGGGTCACGTGCGCGCCCCGGCTGGACGCGATGCCGACGGCCCGGTCCAGCTCGCCGGCGAGGTACCGGTCGAACGCCGGCTGGCCGACGTGCTGCCACTGCCCGTCGAGCTTGCGGTCCATCAGCTCCCAGCGGTCGAGCAGGATGACCGCCACGTCGGGGTCGTCGGCGCGTACACCCCGCTGCCAGCGGTCGTCCCAGTGCTCGCAGCCGGGATAGTTCGGGTGCGGCTCACCGATGTAGCGCACCTCGGGGAGCCGGGCGATCCCGCAGCCCTGCACGGCCCGCACGCTGACGGTGAACTTCTCCTGCTCGGGCAGGTAGGTGCCGAGCGACCACGAGACGGAGTCGCCGAGGAAGGCGATCCGGGGCGGCCCGGGCCGCCGGCCCGGGCGGCGTGCCGGGGGCACCGGGGTGGGGGAGCCGGCCGCGGCCCCGGCCGTCGGCGACGCGGCGTCGAGGGCGATCACCGGCTTCGGCGGCGGGGCGGGTGG